>NZ_JBFHDY010000013.1:0-51793 GCF_041584495.1 Zhongshania sp. | reverse complement strand
ATTGAATCTTGAGGATGAGCAAAAACGTCTAGCCATGTATGAGAAATGGCGCAAGGCGCAACGCATAAACTATCCAGAGTTGTTGCAGCAGCGCAAACTCGTCACCGCCCTAGAGCAGCTAGAGCAGGCGCGGGAGGCTTTGCGCAAAACGCACAACCAGTATGCAGCGCTTACCGACTATATACGCAAGCGGCAAGGCGCACACCTTGGCAACAAGCAGGGTGATGTTTACCACGAAATGCAGGCAGCGGCATCGCGGTTTGGGTTGAAGTCAAAACATACTAGCGAGGTTCTTGTGGCGTTAGGTGAGCAAGCCCTCAAACAGCAGAAGGTGGGGTGATGAGTGATATTGAACAACAGCTTAAGTGGCTTGACGACATACGCGATAGTGATGAATACAAAGAGGCCGCCTTAGAGAATCGGGTAGAACTTTTGGAAGAACAAATCACCCGCCTGCGCGCTGAGCTGGCGGAGGCTGAGGGGCAGGATGTGCTATACGTAGTTCTCGACACAAACACAGGAAGGCCTGAATCGGAGTTCGTCGAGATTGAAAACGCAGAAGGTTTTTCTGTGGAAGTTTTCAGCGTAATAGACAGCGGCGGATTTAGAAGAATTGGGCCACTCTACACCCACCCAGCACCCGCCAAGGTGCCGGAAGTTAACTTTGATGATGTGCCGGTGAGCGTTAAAGAGCTTACACCTGAAGCGGCTTGGATTTGTGGCTACTACGCCTGCCGCGAAGCCGGGCTCGAAGCACAGGGCGGGGAGTGAGGTATGCTACCACAAGAAGAGGAGATTAAGTTATCCGCGCTATCTCTACCCGAGGGTGTGTGGCATAACGTATTCTGCCCGTTCTGCCGAGCTTCTCACGAAGATAAGCTATCCATCCTGAAGGATGGGACTACCATAGTCTATCGTTGCTTACGGGCCTCCTGCGGAGCTTCTGGTAAGATTGGTTCTGGTGGGGTTTCGAGTACTCCGAAGAAGAAACCGGAGTTCATTCCCAAACGATACACCAAAGCCCTCACATCCCTCCCAGACGCAGTAGCTGAAGAGGTGTATGAGAAGTACGGACTCACCCTGGACGACATGGTAGCCCAAGGCTTCAAGTGGGCAGTAGAGGACGGTGCGTTGTATATGCCTGTGTACAATGCTGCTGGCATCCACGTAGCTGATTGTGTCAAGAAGTTGAAGCTGTCGTATCCCAAGGAACGTAAGGTCATAACCTTGTACCACAAGCAGGATATGAACCTACATTTCCCTATAGGCAGCAGTCGGGATTCTACGTGTGTGTTGGTGGAGGGTGTTCTAGATGCGGTGAAGGTGAATAAGCTCCTATCATCAGTTGCACTACTAGGTACGCACCTCAGTAACGAACAGGCTGTTGCCTTACGTAAGAAATACTCCAAGCTGATCTTTGCACTCGACCCCGATGCTCAGGATAAGGCAGTGAAGTTGGCTAAACAGTGGAGGTGTTTGTTTAGTACGTCTGTAGTTATGCTACGAGATGATCCTAAGGATTTACCACTAGAAGAATTGAAGGAGGTGTTTCTATGAGGAATGTATTATTTCTACTGGCTGCGGCAGTGATCGGCTATTACATGGGACTGGCTGAACATGAATTCGACAAGCGGATGCTTAAGCAGCAGTATGAGGTTTCTCTGGGCAAGTTAGCTGTTGAATGTGGGTTTCTCGGAGAGAATATTTGATAATTCGGAGGAGGTGTGGAGAGTAAAATACTAAATGCAGCGTGTTGTGATCGAGCTGCTTACGAGAAGGTAGTCGCCTTCCGATCAAAAGACTCCCTTTCCGATAAGGGAAATATCGTCCTCAAGGAGATTGGTAAATTCTATGAAGCAGACCCTACCGCAACCTCCGTAGACCGCGAGGTACTACGTGACCGCCTAGCTAGAGAGTTCCCAAAACATGCTGAAGTCTTTCAGGTCATGGTCGATGCCTTCGAGGATGTGTCCGTTCCCAATATCATTGCGGAAGTGCTGGCACTCAAGAAGCAAGCCCTGAAGGAGAAGTTAGCCGCAGCCTGCGGAGCTACTAACAACGACGATGAGATCGAGAAGATTTATCGTGAGTTGGAAAGCATCCGAGTCAAGGAGAATCATTCAGGTGCTGCAGACTTGTATCAAGGTATATCCGCCGCTGAGGTTGTTGAGAAGACCACAGGCGGGAACCTCATCAAGTTGTGGCCCAAGGAAGTCAATGATGCAATCGGTGGCGGAGTTCTACGAAAGCACCATATCGTGCTATTCGCCCGACCCGATATAGGCAAGACTACGTTCTGCTTGAATCTGGCTTACGGCTTTCTGAAGCAGGGACTCAAGGTTCTGTATCTCGGTAACGAAGACCCGGCCCACCACATTATCAAACGCATGATGTGCTTGCTGGCTGGTGTGCCAACCAAGATACTAGATGCTCAACCAGAGAAGGTTGATGCTATCCTAGCTAAGCGCAATTGGGACAAGTTCTACTTTGCTGAGCTGATGCCTGGAACTCCGGGTCAAATCAGAGAGCTTGTGGAAGAGATAGCTCCCGATGTTTTGATCGTTGACCAAGCCCGCAACTTGGATATGAAGGAATCCAACAAAGTGTTGCAGATGGAGAAGGGTTGTAAGTTTGTTCGTGACATCTCCAAACAGCACGATATGGTTGGTGTGTCTGTGGTGCAGGCTGGCGATAGTGCCGAAGGTAAGTTGGTATTAGGTATGGGTGATGTAGACTTCTCCAATACTGGGGTTGCTGCTACAGCCGATTTGATGTTGGGATTTGGAGCTAACGACGAGTACGAACGCCAAGGGCAACGTATGATCTCGTACCCCAAGAACAAAATCAACGGTAATAAGGAACCTACCCGAGTACCGATTGAATTCAACACATTTAGGATGGGGTGAGGTTATGGTATTACCGAGCTTTGAGGGGGTAGGAGCCGTAGCTCCCACCTACAGAACCTTTGAGGAGTGGTCTTCCGCAGGATTTCGTATTTACAAAGGTGCTCTTTCACATAAACGAGATGCTGAGGGTACTCCCTTGTTTCACGAAACTCAGGTATATAGTCCAGATGATTTAGACCCCGACTATTTCGATGAGGCTACGTATGGTGACACATTTTAAGGAGAAAAATTATGGCTAAGAAAGTAACTAAGAAAGAACGTAAGCGCATTCGACGTAATGCCTTTACCCAACGTATGTTGGATACAGGAACGACGACTGTATTTGCAGATCGCAGGTACGTTGTGGCCTTGCCGGTTCCTGGGTATGCCACCAGGATCGTAGTACGGGAGAGTTTCTAATGAGATTCTGCATCGGACAGGAATGTTACAATGAGGCAATCTTAGAGGAACCACTACTTTATGTGGGAACTTTTCTCGTATTTTGCGGTCTAAGCCTGTTCTTCAGGAGACATAAAAATGTCTGATTCGGAAGTTACTGGTCGTATCGAGAACTGGTGGATTGGGTGGTCTTATAAGAAAGAGTACCAGATCGCAGGTAATTTGTATGACGACGTGCATGGACGTTGGGAGGATGGGGTGCTTTTCCACACTTCAGGGATTCAATCAAAAGATTTCCCCATACACAAACTACAGCCCGGAGATGTTGTACAAACTCGTAACTCCCGCTACTTGTTAGGGGAGAAGTTGGTGATGCCATGAGTAAGGTTTGGTTTTGCTCCGATTTGCACCTTGGGCACGGTAACGCAATAAAATGGAGAACCCAGTTCGAGACTCCAGAAGACCACGACTCCTATATGTTTGGCAACATAGCCACCATGTTAGGTAAGCGGGACTCTTTGTATGTTCTTGGAGACGCAGCAATTAACGATGTCGGCCTAGCCTTATTAGCACAACTGCCACCCTGTGCGAAGAAAGTTCTGGTTATTGGAAATCACGATACGGAGAGAGGTCTAAAGATTAGGGACTTCCTAGAAGTATTTGATGATGTGCAGGGCTTTATGAAGTACAAGAAGTGTTGGTTGAGTCATGCGCCGATACATCCAGCAGAGTTGCGAGATAAGCCTAACATACATGGACACGTCCATGATGGAACTTTGCCGGATAAGCGTTATTTTAATGTCTGCCCAGAAAACCTAGACAAATTGGTTGGTCGCCCACTAATCACATTTCAAGAGATTCAACATTTCATGGGGAGGTGACTGTGTGGATTTGTAAAAACTGTGGAGATATAGAAGTATGCGAAGTAGTTACTGTTGACGGGAGGGATCGGTGTGACAACTGCGGAAGCATCGTCAAGTGGGAAGATGTCCCAACTGGTGGCGAAGTTACCAAGTTTTCTTACAGACCCCCAGCCAAAGCTATACTACGAAGACAACTATGTAGTACTTGACTTTGAGACCACCAACTTAGATCACGGCTCGCCATACAATGAAGACAACAAACTCGTACTAGCTTGTTGGTCGGTCATTAAAGATGGTAAGTTGCAACGTAAGCGGCAGTTCGGAACAGAGTTTGACATGGCTGAGCTTGTCCAAGACTGCGAAGCTGCTGAGTTCTTAGTTGCACATAACGCTAAGTTTGAGTTGGGTTGGTTACATCGCTGTGGTTACGATGTAGGCTCACGTCCTGTATGGTGTACACAGGTTGTCGAGCACGTAATCAGTGGCAATCGCCAATGGCGTACTGCACTAGACGAGTGTTGTATTCGTCGGGGGTGGAGTAAGAAAGACGATTTAGTATCACGACTAATCAAAGGAGGTGTATGTTGTTCTGAGATACCACGCAAGTGGCTGTCTCGATACTGTGACATAGATGTTGATTTGTGTCACAAGTTGTTTCTAGACCAACGAAAGTACGTATTCAAGTATGGTTTGGAAAACGTAGCGTACTGCAGACTGTTGGTTACGCCAGTATTGGCGGACATAGAACGTCACGGTATGCAAATGGATCACGAACGAGTTAACTTTCTGTACGAGCGGACATCGGAAAAGCTCCGGGAGTTGGATAACCGTTTCGCTGAGCTAACTGGGGGTATCAACCCCAACTCAGGGCCACAGATGGCAGAGTACCTGTATGAGACATTGAGGTTCCCGATACCGAAAGACTATCGTGGTGAGCCTATGATGACTGCAACAGGCCGTCCCAAGACCAATGCGGACGCCATAAATTCCCTGAAACCAAAGAGTAAGAAGCAATTGCAATTCCTGGAGTTGTATAAGGAGATTGCCAAAACCTCTGACCTACTCAGTAAGTATCTGCGTAAGATGCACGACTGCTGTGAGGAGAAGGGTGGGCTACTTCGAGCTTCTTTGAATCAAACTAGAACCCAAACCCACCGCCTAAGTTCAACTGGACAGAACTACAAAATCCAGTTCCAGAACGTACAGCGGGAGTTAAAGGGTGTGTTCAAGTCCCGCCATGAGGGTTGGGACATTGGTGAGGTAGACTACTCCCAGCTAGAGTATCGTACTGCGGTAGACATGGCTGGTGATGTAGCTGGATTGGAGGACATTAAAAATGGTGTCGATGCACACGCATTCACCGCCAGCATCATGTTCGACGAGTGGGCTAATCAAAGCCTTGATAAGCGCGAACGCAAAAATCTCCGCACAGCCGCGAAGTCGGATACTTTCAAACCGCTTTATGGCGGCTCGTCCGGCACTCCGAGGCAGCAGAAATACTACCGGGCCTTTAAAGATAAACACCGGGAGATTACGAACTGGCAGCAACGCAACTTGCAAACAGTTCTTTCTACCAAAAGGTTACGCATACCTAGCGGACTAACATTCTATTGGCCAGATACAAAGATCACTCAATCGGGATACATCGTTAACACGGCTCCCATATGTAACTACCCAGTGCAATCCTTTGCTACTGCGGACATAGTTCCTTTGGGGCTGGTGTGGTTTTGGCACCTGCTACGTGCAGCGGAAGCTAAGACCTACATAGTTAACACTGTTCACGACTCCATCATCACGGAGACTCATCCAGATGAGCGTGAGTTGTACGAACAGCTAGCATCCTACGCAATGATTGATGGTGTGTTGAAATCTCTAGTTGATCTATACGACTACAGATTTACTACACCACTTGACGTAGAATTTGAAGTCTACAAGCATTGGGTGGATTCAGGAGACTGGTATGACAATTTTAAGTGAGGACACAGTGGCACAAACAGTTGCTAAGGAAGTGGCTAAATATACGAAGAAGAAAGAACGCTTGCGTAAGCAGTTCATGCTAAATCTAGCGAAGCTACGCAATCGCTGTCGTATCCAACTGAAGGATACACAGAATGCAATTCTTGACCTCCAGGGTGAGGCTAAAGAGTTGGAACAAACTATTTCAGCAGTTAACGAAGCGGAGAAATTAGCTTAATGGCACAGCAAGCACAGGGCGTTGTCGAGAAGATTAACAGCAAACCAGTGGGTAAGAAAGGTAGTCTTATCTATAGCTTTGTTATCCAAGGTACTTGGTATCGGACGGGCTTCGATGCTCCCCCATTCTCCGAAGGGGATGAGGTACGCTTCCAGTATGAGGAGACTCAATACGGTAAGGAAGTTGTTATGACTACCATCCAATCCCGTAAGGGTAGTGGTAAACCTCCTGCACAGTCCGGAGGGTCTGCTAAGTCTTACGGAGGTGGTAAGAAATCCTACGGTGGTGGTGGCGGCGGTTCCAAGGACGCCTATTGGGAAGAGAAGGATCGTTACGATAAGGAAGTTCGGCAGCCAATCATAATGTATCAAGCAGCTACACAGGTTGCTAAAGATTTGGTGATTGCAGCGTTGAACAACAACATCCTACCAACAGCAGGTTCCAAGAAGGATGACAAGTACGCCTCCTTCATGGGTATTGTGGGCGAAGTACGGGACGAACTATTCCTTGACTACCTCGGAGCACTCAAACGAGCAGAAGCAGGCGAAGCCATTGTGGTTTCAGATGTCCCACAAGAGACGGAAGCGCCGATTGAGAAAGCTGAGACGCCGCCAGTAGAGGAGTCTGCACCAGAACCCTCAACTGACGATTGGGGTGGCATGGAAGATGGAGATGACTGGAATTAATATGACTGACGTAACTAATAATAATATCGAAGTAAGCGGAGAGCCTCTTTACGAGGCTTCCCCATACCAAGTCTTTACCAAAGCAGACCTCTCAGGATATGTCGTGCTAAATAAGGATACCGGCGTTTACGAGGTCGAAGACAAAGTGTTGGGCAAGTGTATAACTTTTGCGGAGCACAGTGCAGCCTTCCTAGAAGATGCGCTAGCTGCCCCAGAGGAGGATAATAAGCCTGACATCTCAATCTACCCGGCATCCGCTATGCCGAAAGGTAAACTAAACTGAGGTAGTTGTATGCTAGCACTAGTAGACGGTGACGTTTACAAGTGGCGGTACGCAGCAGCAGGTGAGTATGACTCTTACTTGGTTGTCAAAGACGATGAAGAATTCTACGTCCGAGGAATCAAGAAAGCTAAGGAGGCCACTAAGGAAGGTGGCTCCTACGAGCTTGTTGAGCATGTCATTGATCCTGTTGAGAACGTACTCCATTCGGTGAAAATATCCCTTGAGCAGATCAAGAAGGTTTGTGGTTGCAAGACACCTAGAATCTTCTATGGCAGCAAGGATAACTTTCGTGAGAAAATTTACCCACAGTATAAAGCTAGTCGGGCTGATCGACCAAAACCTCACCACTACGAGGCCGTAATTGATTACCTCGTAAGTACTTGGGGCGCAGAGGAGGTGGTTGGTTATGAAGCTGACGACGCGATGGCTATACACCAAACTAAGGATACAGTTATATGTTCTCCAGATAAAGATTTACTACAGGTGCCAGGTCGCCACTATAACTTCGTATCTGACGAACGAATTACAGTCAGTCTTCGACAAGCTGACTTTAACCTATACGAGCAAATCATCACAGGAGACTCCACAGACGACATTCCCGGAATCAAAGGACTGGGGCCAGTCAAAGCACGCAGAATTCTGGAAGGTTCCGCCAACAGCAGAGAACTGCTTGCGCGAACAGTTAAAGCGTGGGAAGACAAAGTAGATGATATGTTATTGACCGCCAAACTCATATACCTCAAGCGAAGTGAGGACGATTGCTTCACACACCGACCGGAGGTTAAAGAGCGCCTATACGAGCTGTATGGGTGGACAGAATGAATGTTCTGGTGGCATGTGAGTTCAGTGGCACAGTTAGGGATGCTTTTCGAGCCAAAGGACATGACGCCTGGAGTTGTGATCTGCGGGACGATCCCTCTGACAGCTACTACCACATACAGGACGATGTGTTCAGGCTTCTAGAGGAGGGTATGGATGGAACTCCATCACATTGGGACTTAATCATAGCCCACCCACCATGCACACACCTTTGCGTCACAGGTAATCGCCACTACGCTGGAACCCAGCTTCGAATAGATGCTGCAGAGTTCGTGCGTAAGATTTGGGAGTATCCCTGTGAGAAGCTGTGTATCGAGAATCCTGTAGGGGTAATTAACAGCCTCCTACCAGAGATGCCGAAACCACAGTACGTACAACCTTGGATGTTTGGACATCCCACCACAAAGAAGACTGGGTTATGGAAACGAGGATTACCTGACCTAGTGCCGACTGATGAAGTTTACGATCAGATAGAGTGGGTAGAATTCCCTAACGGGAAACGACAAACGAAGTGGTACTATGAGACAAGCTGCCTCCCACATGCGGAGCGCGAGTATGTACGTAGCATCACATTTCAGGGGTTAGCGAACGCAATGGCAGAGCAGTGGGGATAACATGGCTAGAGGCCGACTATATAAGTTTGAAAAGTGGACTCTTCATTCCAAATATGAAGTAGGTATCGCGGAGGATTTGCGTGAGAAAGGGATTGAGTTTGATTACGAGGCTAAGACGTTCAAGTACACGGTTCAAGTTCCTCACACTCATTGTACTGAGTGCGGCGCTAAGCCTGCCTCCAAAACCGCCAAATACACACCCGATTTCTTTTTGCCCAATGGAATCATCGTTGAGGCTAAGGGTCGTTGGACATCCAGCGACAGGAAGAAAATGGCGGCGATGGCAGAACAGTATCCGGAGCTAGATATCAGGATGTTGTTCAAATCAGATAACTGGTTAACAAAGGCTCACCGCGATAGCTACAGTACATGGTGTGAGAAGAGAGGTATACCTTATCATGTTGGTGATGTTATTCCTGAGGAGTGGCTAAATGGCTAATATAATCGTAGTAGATTTGGATGGCACATTATGTGACCACCCCAAGGCAAGGGAGTTTACTGACGAGACTTGGAGTTGGGCTGAGTTCTCTAAGCTCATTCCGGAAATGGTTATAAATGATACTCTCGATGATTTAATCGCGGGCTATACTCACCTGGGTAACGTTGTTAATTTCGTAACTGCCCGTCCGTGGTTCTTAGCAGACGCCACCATTGATTGGTTGTGGAAAGTGAGGATGTGGGAGGGTGATGGTGTGGATAAGTTGTACTGTGCCCAACCAACGGACGATGCCCACTTCGAGATTGCTCGTAAACGTGGTGGCTACGCTGCCTTAAAGAAAGCCCATGCCCGATACAAGCTGGAGACTATTCGACGTATCGAGGGCGAAGGCAATAAGGTGCGGGCTGTGTTTGAGGATAACCCTGAAGCAATTAAACTCCTCCGCGAAGAGGGGTATCAAGTATTTGGAGTAGACTTTAAATGTTAAATCAGATTCTAACTATCGCTGCACTGGCATTTGTGCAGAATGTAGCATTCAGCTTGGTGTCTCGTGCTCGGAATAGAGATAACCACTATTACCACGCCACAGCCGCCGTTCTAAGTAACGGTTTATGGTTTGCCACTATGCACCATTTGGTTGCTACAGAGTTATCCGCAATCATGGCTATACCTTATATCCTTGGTACGGTCGCAGGATCGTTGTTCGGTGCGGGATTGTCAATGAAAATAGAGAAAGCTATAGGAGCAAATACATGACACTTAACAAGCTAGCTAAAGAGATTCACAAAGATAACGTAGATGCAGGTTGGTGGCAGGGTGATGTAACCTTGGAGAAGTTAGCTACTAAGTTGTGTCTGATTCATTCTGAGATCAGCGAGTGTATGGAGGGTCTGCGTAAAGGTATTCCTGACGACAAACTACCACACCGTTCTATGGAGGAGGTTGAGATGGCTGACACAGTGATTCGTATTATGGACTACTGTGGTGCCCGCAACATTGACCTAGATGGAGCTATTGCTGAGAAGCGAGCCTTTAATGCTCAACGGGCTGACCACAAGGTTGAGAATCGTAAACAAGCTGGAGGTAAAGCATTTTGAATATCGGCGAGTGGTGTTTAATCGCAGCCTTTTATTCCATATGCCTTATCGCAGGTAATGCTTTGGGATTAGGCATAGCTTATTTGTTGGGGTGGTTATGAGCAAGCTAATACTTCTAAATGGCCCTATAGGGTGCGGCAAGACAGCCGCTGTACAGACGTTAGTAGACCGCTTTAGTAACACAGCGTCTGCTGAGTGCAAGGAGCACCTACATCTACTGACACAAATATTCTTTAACGTGGAGCCGAGCGTCTACTGGACGATTTATGAGGATCGTTCTCAGAAGGAGTTGCCCCAAGCAGAGTTCCAGATACAACTAGAGGAGTACAATAAGTTAGCTAAGTTGCTTGGTAAACCTCACCGAGTTTCACCTGATAAGGTTCCAATCTCCATCCGGGAGGCTATGATCTATGTGTCGGAACTCGTGTGTAAGCCAGCATTCGGAGAGGACTACTTTGGACGAGTTCGTGCTAGTAAGCTTAATCTTTCTGGTGACGATACCCTCTACATCGACGATTCTGCAGGCTTTGAAGACGAAGTTCCTCCAGCTATACAAGCGTTGGGACAAGAAAACATCCTCCTAATCCGAGTGCGTGGTAGGGGTACATTCGACGGAGATAGCCGAAACTATCTACCAGATGGTTTGTGTGACCACACGGTTGATGTGTACAACACCGCCTCGCTGCAGGAGTTCGTGAATCGAGTGTGTTCTTATGTGCAGGGTTTTATTAATCGTCCACCACGATTGAATCCTTGTAATGCTCATGCGGTCGAGGACTTCAAGCATCACATTCAATAAGGAGAACTGCGTGAAGAAACGTGGCAAATCAATACTGGTTATTCCAGATAGCCATGCTCGACCCAATAACGATATGCGCCGCTTTGCGGCGTTGGGTAACTTCATTACTGAGAAGAAGCCCGATGTTGTTATCAGTATTGGGGATTGGGCAGACGTAGGTTCCTTGTGTTCCTACGATAAGGGAACGCTACATGCCGAAGGTCGTAGATATGCTGACGATGTAGCCGCTTCGAGAGAGGCGCTTGCACTGACGATGGGGCCGGTTCAGCAGGAAGTGGATCGCATCATCCGAAACAAGAAACGACGGTGGCATCCTGAGTTCCATATCACCATAGGCAATCACGAGCAGCGTATCATTCGTGCTCAAACTGAAGCTCCTGAGTACTATGGTGCCTTCTCCATTGATGATCTTGGATTCAAGGACTACGGCTGGAATGTCGTAGATTACATGAAGCCCTTGGTTATCGACGGCATTGCCTTCCAGCACTACTTCACTAGCGGTGTTATGGGAAGACCTATCGGAGGTGTTAACCATGCTCGAACTCTTGTACTCAAGAACTATATGTCCTCCGTCTGTGGACACTCCCACATGCGAGACTATTGGGAAGACACGAGAACGGACGGCCAACGAATCTTCGGATTGGTGGTGGGATGCTATGACGAAGGAGACCACCATTACACTGAAGAACAAAAACGATGGTGGAGTGGGCTCGTTATGCTTCATGAAGTCGAGGATGGATCAGCGGAGCCGGCATTCTTTTCCACAGACTATGTGCTGAGACGATATCTATGAACATCTGTCCCCTAAATCTAGACGGTAAACCGATTTGGGAGTACATCAGGACATACTGCAATCTGCGACAACGATCCCCAGAAGCAGCATATGCTTGGATCAACAGCTCCCAAAACGTACCAGACCAACTAAAAAAACAAATATACGAAACAGGAGAATCCTTAATCAATGCCAATATTACACCCTGAATACGAGTTTCGAACCGATCTTGGGAAGAATGTGTTCTATGCTCGTTACGCTTTAACTCAGGCTGAGACGTGGCGGCAGCGGGCCAAGACCATAGTGGATGAGGTATGTGGTACGGTGGGTGGTACTAAACACCCCCTACTATCTCAGGAGGAGTTGGATTTGTTGGTGGAAGCAATCTCCACTTTCAAGTTCCTCCCCGGAGGGCGGTACATCTACTACGCAGGACGGACTGCTAACTTCTACAACAACTGCTACCTCTTCAAGAGCGAGGAGGATACCCGCGAAGCGTGGGCTGAGCTGTGTGAGAAGGCTGCATCTGCCCTGATGACTGGTGGTGGCATAGGAAATGACTACTCAGTCTTCCGTCCACGAGGAAGCCTCCTAAACCGCACAGGGGGACAAGCCAGTGGCCCTATACCCTTGATGCAGATGATTAACGAAATCGGTAGGAACGTCATGCAGGGCGGTTCTCGTAGGTCTGCGATCTATGCCTCCCTAAACTGGGCACATGAGGACTCTGCTGAGTTCCTCCAGATCAAGGATTGGGACTCCCAGAAGATTCCAGGCACCGACCTTACCTACGGCGATGCTAAGAAGGCTGACTTCAACTTCCCCTGCCCTCTGGATATGACCAACATCTCGTTGAACTATGACGACGCTTGGTTGAATCTTGATGATCGAGCAACACATTCGACATTCCTAACGAATGTTCGATTTGCTATGATGAACGGGGAACCTGGCTTCAGCTTCAACTTTGGAGACAAGGAAGATGAAACTGCACGTAACGCCTGCACTGAGGTTACTTCTAGAGATGACAGCGATGTGTGCAATCTTGGCTCTCTTAACATGGGGGCTATTGAGTCTTTAGAAGAGTTTGAGGCAATCGTAGCTGTAGCCTCTAAGTTCCTAGTGTGTGGTACTTTGCGAGGTGATCTGCCCAACGACAAGATTCGAGAGGTTCGAGAGAAGAATCGACGCTTAGGTCTGGGTCTGATGGGGGTTCACGAGTGGTTGTTGAAACGAGGATACCGCTATGAAGCAAACCCAGAACTTACCAAGTGGTTGGAAGCTTATGAAAGGCTATCTGAAAGCGCTGCGAACGAGCAGTGCGACCGCTTTTATATCAGCCGTCCAGTCGCCTATCGTGCTATCGCTCCTACTGGCACTATTGGTATTCTTGCCGGGACTACTGGTGGGATTGAGCCTCTGTATGCTGTGGCTTATAAGCGCCGATACTTGATTGGCGGCACTAAGTATAAGTACGAGTACGTGGTTGACCATACAGCTCAAACCTTGATTGACCAGCATGGAGTCGATCCTAACAGCATCGAGACTGCTGCTGATCTGGCTAAAGACCCGGAACGTCGAATTGCTTTCCAAGCTTATGTGCAGGACTACGTAGACATGGCAATCTCATCTACGCTGAATCTGCCGGAGTGGGGAAGTAAGTGGAATAACGAGAAGAAGGTCGAGGAGATGGCACACATCATTTCCAAGTACGCCCCGCGACTGCGAGGTTTGACTTTCTATCCTGATGGTGCTCGTGGAGGCCAACCCATTACGCAGATTCCTTACGAGGAAGCAATTAAGCATAAGGGTTTGGTGTTCGAAGAGAACGTCGATTGTGGAGGTAGTGGTGTCTGTGGAATCTAATAAGATGTGGGAAACATTCCAGCAAAGCCTTCCAGCATTTCTTCGGGGGGAGGACGTAGCAGTCCTCTCTCAGGAGGATGTTAAGGGATGGTTGGTGCGGTGGTTACAGATACACCGGTCAGCGGCTAAACCCTCTGAGGAGGCAAAGGTGTGTTTACTCAAGGTAGCCGACGAGGTTATCAATGTAATATCACCAAACGAGCGGGATGCTTTAGATAAGTTTATGAAGATACCGGCCAAGGACAAACTGCACAGCTTGTGTCGTGAGCTTCTTCTGGTATTGGACGACTTCCAAATCTATCGCAAGTTCAAGTTCTCTGCCAAGGAGTTCTGATGCGTAAGCCGATTCACTTCAGAGTAGAGGAGTTTGTACCTCCCGAGGCATTCAAAAAGAGAGGTCAGAAGGCCATCGAGTTGATGGACGACCGAATAATTATAACAGCAGATCAACTAAAGAAGGCGTTTCCTGATGGAACAATCACCATCAACAACTGGGTATGGGGTGGCAGTCGAGTTTCTTCTGGACTGCGTATCCCAAGCTCCCCTCATTATAGCAGTACTAGCCAACATAGCTTTGGGCGTGCTATAGATGCGGTGTTTAGCTCCTATCATATCGACGAGGTGCGAGGCCACATCTTAGCCAACCCCGACAAGTTCCCGCACATAAACTTCATGGAAGTAGACATCTCGTGGTTACACGTTGACTGTCGCAACTGTGAACGTATCACACAATGGAGTCCCACTAGGGGTTTCATCCGCGCATAAAAAAGCCCCCGTTAGGGGGCTATTCTTACCAATCTCCATTCTGGAGAGCTTCCCACTCTTCCCGCTCAATCCTTTCCTGATACTCCTCATTACCACCAAGAGCACGGTTATAGACGAGCTTACCGAGAATAGGTACATGCTTGACAACCTTTGGATCAAAGCCTGCATCACCGAAGGCAGCATCTTCATCTGGCAGTACCGACAGGGCTGATTGTGCCAAATCCGTTAGCGCACCAAGAGGTGGCATTATGGTGTCGGTTACAGCTTCTTCGATCTGTCCCTTCTTGATCTTGTCGGCCACGTAGGAACTAGTTCCCAACAGTGCCCAAAAAGACTGAATGGAGGCATCGGAAGGGTCTGCTTCCCTACCAAGCATAATAGACTTAACCTGATCTGTGGTCATGCCTGCAAGCTGCATGGCGGTGGCATAGGTCATAGCATTACGAAACGCTCGTTTCTTACTACCTCGCTTGAACTCCTGCACTACTGAACGCCGCATCAAGTCCATCTGCTTCAGTGTAAATGTTCGTAGCATGTACAACAGTCTGCCATTGGGATGTCTCAGATACTTTTCAGGCATTTCCGAGAGAGCAATTGGCTGCACATCTGCTAACTCATTCCACAATAACAGCTTAACCTGCTCCGACATCCTACCTTCCCTAAGATCATTAACAAGCTTAGGATAATCCTTACCAAAAACGTCACGCCATTTGCGACCCAACTCCTGTAGTTGTTTAGGATCACCCTTAGCCAACTTAGCATTCTTCCTCAGTGCGCCGTTGAGTAGGGTGTTCTTACCAAAGCGGTCAACCGCCTTGAATGCAGACGCCTTCATTAGGCCGTCGAGAGCACGAGCAGTTGCACGTAGGTCAGAGGTAAGCTCCTGTGCTACATCATCCAGACCCAAATCCCTCATATCAATGCGCTTCTGGCCGAACAGTGCCTCGAATGTATTTCGGAGGCCATTGGCTTGTGCTGCTATGAATACATCCCCCAACTGCGTAGCTGCCGATATAGGGTTAGCTAGGGTGGTGGAGTATAGGATGTTCTTGGTGTTCTGAATAAAACCGGATGGGCTGCGCTCTGCCATAACCAGACGGTCATGTAAAAGCTGCCGCAAGATTCTATCTTGGTCTGTGTCGAGCTTTTTAGCATCAACAAGGGAACCGATGCTGTTGTTTATAATGTCTTCAACATCTCCAGCAGCTGCGCCTCCAGCCTTGTGAGTAACTCCCATCTTACCAAAGAATGCCCGCTTCTCTAAATCATTGGTCATCTGACGAATGTAGGAGTGCATGGCCTTGGTAGGGTCTTCATAATACTTAACAAACTTTTCAGGAATTTTGGAGATTTTACGACCCTTAACAAATCCAGGCTTGGCACCCTCCTTGGGCAAATAACCTCGCATGAACTTATTGATTATCATACTCTCTTCGTGCTGAGTAAGGCGTTTGTTTGGCTTTTTGGCCGCTGCCTTCTTCAACTCAGCTTGCAAATCCTTTCCAGCTTCCCTCCCCAACTCTTTAAATAAACCATCCTTATCCTTAATTAGTCGTGGGAAGTAATTCTCTATATCCCCAACGTCGTACCCAGACTTGACTAGTTTATCCCGGTAGTCGTTTAGAGTTTTAACTGTACTATCAAACTCATCCAGTGCTGCCTTACCATAGGTGGTCTCCATCACGTCACGAACAAGATCAAACTCCCCATTCATAAGAGCTTTAGCTACTATGGGTCTGTACTGTTGGGGAAGTTTCTCAACTCGTCGTAAGAAGGGTGCAGTCCGTTCTAGAGCTTCATGTGTTTGTCGAGACACGTTGTAGTCCAGCTCCCGCAGGCGATGGGCTACTTCGGGTGCAATGTTCTTAATTCGTGTATACACGCCACCCATGATGCTGTCTACGGCTTCGCCACCATGTGTGTACAGCCATGAACCGATAGCACTCTTATTGCCCTGAGCAAGCTCCGCACGCTCCAATGCCTGTGCTCGGCTATGTATGCGTGGCTTGTTTTCCTTACCAACAACCTTCAATAGATTGCCGTACTGGTCGGGGGTAACATCGACCTGCTCCAGAGCACGCTCAAATGCTGTGGGTATATCCAAGCCTTTAGCTATACCAATATCCAACTCATCCTGAATAGCCGCCACCTTGTTTACAGCATTCTTGCGGACGATGGGCGCAGCAACCTTCTTTGCGGCCTTAGCACCGTACTCAGCACCAGTACTTAGGGCAGGCGGGGCGATGGCTCCAATAGTAATACCCAAGCCTACGTTTTTGGCAGTGAGTTCACCATTCTGAGCTAGGTCGTGGAGTCCCGCATCCACACCACCAATAATCGAACCTGCAGCAGCCTGGCCCAATTTGGTTTGGCCACCAAAGGGTAGTAGGACTGTTGGCGTTGCTAGAGTTCCTAACACAGTTCCCAGAGTACGATCCACGTCACCACTAGCCAGCACATCTTGATATTCCTGATCTATGACATCCTGCTTGGCTTTTAGGATCATTTTGCGGCGCTCCTCTGGGGTAGCCGCCATGAAACCCTCCCCGTAAAGATCATCCCCTGATCGGAAATCCAACCCCCAATCATCGCCCTCCTCGTTAGTAAACCCCCAAGCAAACGCACGTGGGAATCTAGATTGCAAGAAAGTCTCTAGGTTTTCCACATCTGTAGGAGCAGATTCGAAGGCGTACATCTGCTTACGCCACTCGGATGCTTCGGGAGACCCCGGCCCAGCCACCTCGGCATCAAGGCGCATAAGCTCCCCTTCGAAGGAAAGCGGCTCCGGTTCAACATCTTCAACCCCAGCATCAATGGCATCCAACTCCGCGAGGAAGCTATTCTCTTGGTCTATTTCATCCAAGGCTGCTTCGAAGTCTACGATGTCACCAACGTCCTCGGACTCTGCGCGACTGGTGGTTTCCTTAACTGTGTCAAATTCAGCACCGACAGGTACGTTAAAAGGAACAGTCTCGGGTTCGCGAATATCGAACTGGCCTTTAGTTACAGCATCAACATCTTCTAGAGATGCTCCCGCCTCCACAGCTTCAGACACCTTTTGTAAAACTTTATCAGCCACGCGCTAATCCTCTATTAATCCCAGCCTTCTTTCTTGGCTATCTTGAGCAGAGTTTCCCGGTCTACCTTCTTAGCTTTGTAGGCTGCCAGAGCTTCCTGCTTACTAGTATATGGGTGATTATCTACCGTTATTTGTTGCTGAGTTTCGGTTGCTGCAGAACCGAATGGAACATACTCATACTTAGCACCCCACCACGAGGCATCCTTCTTGGGAACAATTCCAGCCAACAGTTGTTGTGTTGCCATTGCTGCAGCCTGAGTAAAGGAGAGACCCCCCTCATACGCCTTATCCTCTTGGATTTTCTTAGCTAACGAGATGGCATTAGTTCTAAACGCCTTCTTGTCGTCAGTGCTCAATCCCTCAAGTTCGGGCGTTTGTTCTGCAACCTTCCGTAGAACTGAGTCCATATCCTGCTGCTCAATCTTGGTGGCAGATGAGGGTTTAACCTTGGTTGGAGAACTCGAACCCTTGTTATACATCTCATCAATTCGGGCATTTATGTAATCCTGAACCACCTTACGTTGGGCGGCAACGTCATCAGGGAAAGCAAATGCGGCCTCTTGGGCTATCTTTGGCAGCTTGGTTCGCATTGCTTCAAGCTCAAGTTGGACATTTTGAATATCCATCTTCCTACGATGTTCGAGGTTTGACATCCCAGTTTCGATTAGCCGCTCTCGTATGGGGGCATCTTTCTCGAAGTCACCCGTGAAGCCGTACCCTCCACGATCATTGAGTTTTTTGGCAGTCTCTGCCCAAGTTTCGGGGGTACTGCCTACAGCAGCTAGTTCCGCATCCGCTACACGAGCATCAGTTTCAGCACCAATCTCAGCAGCCGCAGCTTCACGCTCATTAGTGGCTTTGGTCTTTGCGGTCTCAGACGGGAGTAACTCCTTACCTGCCTCTGCAGTAGCACCCTCAAGCTCCATAGTAGATTTGCGAGTCTTCTGACCTAGAGCACTAGTGAACTCACGAGACTTCATTAAAGCTTCTTCCAGGGCAGCTAGTTTGGAATCACGGTACTGTGGCGAGGTGCTGATGTCAGTCTCTACTTGCTCACGAGGCATGGTTATGTCGTGCAGTTCCTGTGCCCGAGAGTCCTGCCTACGGGCTAAGGTCATGGCTTGTAGCTGCCGCTGTACCCGAGTAGCGGGATTATCTTGAATAATTGGTATAGCCATGTATCACCTTTATGAGAAAAATCCACTTATATCCGTACCGCCGGTGATGGCTTGGGATGCGGAGTCTCCAACCGACCCAATACCAGACCACAAGGCTCCGGACTTCATACCACTAGCTACGCTACGACCAATAGCTGCCTGAGCTTGTCCACCTATACGCTGGGATTCCAGATTACCGTAGAGCTGAGCTCCTTGTGCAGCATTTCCAGGGGTAGCTGCTGACAGATTCATCAAGCGATCAATGATTGTGCCATACTGTTGTGCAGCAAGGCCACTAGCACGCTGTTGGAGGGCCGCTAAGACGTTTCCTGACTCACCCATACCCTGAGCTGACATTTGCCGCCTAGTGGCTCTCATGGACTCATCCTGAGCGAATTGGTAGCCGGGGTCTGCACTGATGTCTGCTCGCCCCATAACCAAATCGGAGAGGTATTGTGCTATCTCCGGACGATAGGTTCGAAAAGGATCAGCGGACGCCTGTGCGTGTTCTGCAGTATCTCGCAGTTGTTGTAATATGTTGTGGGCACGCTTGTACCCCTTTTTGAGGCTCTTGGCTCCTTGATAGGCACCAATAGACTCAGTTACGTCCGATATAGAAGCCATCTTAGTATCCTATTGCAATCCAACGAGCTGTGCCTGAGATGTCCTGTCCGTTGTCTATGTTAACCGTAGATGTAGTCAGGGCACTGTACGACACACCACCAGAACTTGTTGAGAACAGGCCCGCTGCATCTATACAATAGTTGAAATAGAAGACAGCGCTGGGGAATGTTTGGGGAAACGTTATGCCAGTAGTGGTGTCGCCGGTAACTGAGGCAGAACCCCACTGAATCATAACACCATTCTGTAGCTTGATATAACCATTAGCACTGAGGCTAAAGTCCGCTAGGTTAAGTACACTAGCCAAGGCTGCTGGAGTTACTGCTAGGTTGGTAGCTGCACCCGCTTGTGCCTCAGCGTTAGTAGTTGCACGAATATTACCCTGCTGAGTAGTTGATGCGTCTCGGGCAAGGTTGGTAAGGTTGGTATCCATTTCGGATTGGGTTAGGGCGGAACCTTTACCGCCCCGAGTAGTTACTGGTATTGACATTTACAGACCTCTTTTAATCCGCAACCAAAACGGTTTCTATGTTTTCTTGTTTAGGTGCTTCTCCACTACCTACACAAGTATATGAGCTAGATGCTCCTGAAACAGTATGCGTGACCCACAAATCCGCTTGGTCTAATGGTATGCTACTACCACATCCCGGACAGGGAGCTACCTTAACTGGTTTATTCACTGTGGAACCTCCGCCCACGTCACATTTATATCCACCTCTTCAGAACCCGTTAGTGCTGTTGGACGTAAAACCTCCAGTGCTGCAGACGTGCCGGGCCGAAGTACGAACACTAAACCATTTGGAGATTTCATAGGAGAGCGAGAAGTTGCCCCGGCTCTGGCAGACAACTCTGTACCACCTACTAAAACTCCGCCGCTACCTCCCTTAGTGACCCCAATCGGCGTGTTACCACTACCAAAATCGTGATTGAAGGGTGTTTGGGAAGCTCCTGTACTTGTGGCGTTTTTAAAATAACTGATCTTTACCCGATCAAACTCCTCAGTATAAACTGCAAAGTGGAGTATGTAGAGATCAATGCCACTTCCAGATGGATTGTCGAGGTGTAGGGAGCATCTGCCCCCCGACCCTATAGACTCACGCACGCCTGAGGTGTATACGATTCCTTTTTCTACCGCGTTAGATATTGCTGTCATAAAGTAGTGGGCTCCAAATACCCAATCAAAACGATAGCGCCGTCAAAAGACCCCTGCTGCACATGCCAGTATACTCTGTCTGTGAACACTGCTGGTTCCGAATGACTTGCCGTGATATTCGCTGCCTTAAGAACGCCGCCGAGACCTGCAGAACTTTCCTCTATCGCCAAACCTCCCTTTACAGGCCCACTTGAGCCATCACGTATAAATGCTAGCAGTGGACTGTTGGTGTTTGTGTTAAAGCCCCATGTCCTAGCACTCGTTACGTGAAACCTAAATCCTGAGGGCACGGTGTACAGCGTAGTGTTCGGTGCAGGGTTTATTGAGTTAACTTCTTGGTGTGACCGTCCCCTAGTTTGACTAATTCTATCCCCTAAAGCCACAAGCAGGTTATCATTACCACTTAGTTGTAGCCGATTGATTTGGCCAGTGACTTCGTTAGGGCCACGAATAACTGAGGTGGTCAGTATTCCCGGAAACGAATCGAATATATCCGCATCTAGGGAGATGGTTAGGGGTACTTGTTGAGCAACTCCACCCTTACTACTA
Organism: Zhongshania sp.; assembly: GCF_041584495.1. Taxonomy (GTDB): domain Bacteria; phylum Pseudomonadota; class Gammaproteobacteria; order Pseudomonadales; family Spongiibacteraceae; genus Spongiibacter. The sequence continues at coordinate 30,756 of NZ_JBFHDY010000013.1, read as the reverse complement.
AGATTGAGCTGCGTCAGGGTAGTGCCGCTGGTGTTAACAACTACAATGCGATAATATGCACCAAAGAACTCCGCGCCAATTACGCGAGTCTCGTTAGCTGCTGGGGTTAGAAAGGGCACACCGTCGTTGCGTATACCAGAACCTTGATCGTCGTTGGCATTCATAACATACACCTCTAAATTGGTGTCGCCGCCAACGGTTAGTGATTGGTTTGTGTACTCAGTACCTGCTGCATCATCCCCATTCCTGATCCAACCAGAATCTATAACATTAGGCTCAGTATTAAGTACGGGGTCGATGGTGATAGCCCCACCGCTCGGAAGCGATGGGTTATCTGGTATGTTGTGTAAAAACAGGGTACGCCAAGATGTACCCGCTGATACGATAAGAGGGTTGGATATAACCCCCACCCGATTACCCGCCTCGTCGTAGAGTGCTACGTTCGTGGCGTTCTGAGTAGATACATCTGCCATAGGTTACTTATTACGCAAGTTCGTTGTATTCAAATGTAGCATACATGTCGGCTGCGAAGAAGTCATCCATATTGGTTACGGATACTCTAAATACAGCAGTACCTCCGGTGTTACCGGTAATCTGCATAGCCTCCGGAGTAGCCACTGTGAAAGTTTTAGTGTCGTTGGCGTTACCAAACAAGGCCGCTACGGGAGTGGCGGTAGTACCATCGAACAACTCAACTATGGCCTTGAAGCGCACAGAAGAACTAACAGTCACTTGAGTCAGTTCAGCAACTACAGTGTCTGCAGGAGCAGTGCTACTAATGGTATCTGAACCACCAGCAGCTACTGAGGTCGCAGTACCGTAGGTGTATTTGCTATCCGCAGCAGGTGTGGCGTCTGTACTAACCACAAGCGGGTTGGAAGTAGTACCAACCTCTGTACCGCTAGCATTCTGAAGACGTACTCGCTGTGCGCCGTTGAGATCGACAGACTGCTTAACGTCATTACCTTCTGTCCAAGTGGGGTTAGAGGCATTTGCTACAGCAGGCAGAGTTGATACGAGATCAGTTCCAGGAGCGGCACTGTTGTTGGTTTTTAAACCTTTTACAGGTACGGGAGTGAATTGGTCAGCCATTATTTACTGTCCTTTGTTGAAATTAGTTTTTCGAGGTTTTCTTCAAGCTTTTTTATTTGCTTGTCCGAGGCCTCGACGTTGGTTAAAATTTTGCTTTTTTCTGATTCTATCTGCATCAGTCTGACGCGGGCACTCTTCTTGTTTAGCTCCTGCTGAGCTATTTGCTGCTCTATCTCTGCTCTACGAAGTTCGTAGTCCGGGCCACCTAAATCAGCCATTTGGATACCTGTATGCTAATGTTGTATGAAAATCCGCAGTAGCCGTAGCTTCGCATGTTATGTCAACACTGACGGTTACGCCTGCGGCCTGTGTAGTGTTCAGTATGAACTCGGCTGTGGGCTGTCCTCGAAAGATGAAACCAAAGCCCACGGGAGCGCCATCAAATTTTATGATTACTTTGCCATCACCCGTTCCACCAAACTGTACGCTATGCACTACTGCATCACTAGTTAATACATGAGTAAGTATGGTGGAGGTCGTTGAGGGGGCAATACTACCTGTGGCATAAAGCAGCTCATTCTGGTCACTGGGAAATACGTTTTCACTCATATTATCACCCACTCTGTATCAGTAGCGAGTACATCCATGCCCCACCACCGAACATTCAGAACCTTCTGTGCCTCCCCTTGAATAGTCTCACTAGCATTAGTGGCGACAATCACATTATTATCCCCACCCAAACGCTTTATAGTGAAAAACTTTCCATCCGCATCTGCAATCGGGGGTAAGGTAATAGTAACCTCACCTCCCGAAGTATCCACCAAGATCACATCATCCGTAAGAGCTGCTGTGTAGTCCGTGGACTTACTGACATACCTAACTAATCCGTAACCGGTAAATAGGTTGTCCGACTCACGTTGGTGTTGCTCGAACTGATTTGAGGTATCTAAGACTAGTGGTATTCTCGTAGCCATTATGCTGTACTCAAGTTGTATATGTCACTTATGTTGGTGGGGGTCATCTCGTATCCGGAAAAGATGAACATATGCGTGGCTTCACCTCCAGTAAATACTGGCGGTGTTCCAGAGATGGCATCATTCCTAAAAATAGCTAACTCTCCAAAATTATAGTTCACAGACCCACCAGAACCACTACTCCCCGTAGGGTGTTTTGAATTATTGACATACAGATCGACATCTGTAGCAGACCGCAGTATAGCAACTATGAAGTATGTCACTCCTCCGGATAAAACTATCCCTGAACGAGTAGTGCGCCTGTCTGACGATGTAAAGCCGCCACCATCCCCCACAGTAGTACCCAACTGCCCACTGACGTTGACGTCTAGTGATATTCCGTAGTATGCGGTATCGTGGTCATTTGTGGACATCACTACTTGAGTTGATGCTCCTACAGGATCATCGAATTTGACGAAACCTCCCATACTTATAGGGTAGGATAGTGCCCCCAAAGAACTTCCAGCAACAGCATCATCCACGCCATCGAAGGATACAGAGGTTCCTTCCGAAATTAATGCGGCTGCACCTAGGGTGGGTGATCCCACATAACTTAAGTCATTACCGTTGCCTGAAGAGTCGGCTGCTGTGGTTCCTGAGGTCTCGTTTAGTAGGTATAGCGCTGTGGGTGATAGATTTAGCAGATAATCACGGACTGCCTGAGATACCTCTGGGACGTACAACTTGATGCTAGGTTCCCAGTGCATACCAACCACGTTAGATCGTAAAGCTGTGCCTACAATCTTAGTGTATCCTGTTGTGGGTGGGGTCGTAGTTAGGTATCCATCAGAGCCAACGTACAACACAGTTCCAGGAGTGTATGATGCAAAGGGGATGGTGGCATCACCACAAGTGGCTACCTCAACCTCCTCACCAGCAGTAGCATTTTCCAGGGCTATGCCGAAAACGTCTCTGGTCGCAAGATCACCACTACTGCACCTAGATACGTAGTTATCCCCAGTTACGTACACACACTGTCCAGCATTAATTTGGGTTTGTGCCCTAACAGTGGTTATGGTGTGATCTACGTCAGGGGTAGTACTTCCACCCCCTCCTCCAGAACCTCCACCAGTAGTTACTCGCTCAACCCCGTTAACCTGATCTCGTAGCTGAGAAAACCAGTTGCGCCACGTTTGACTATTTACATCAGGATCGTGATACGGAGGTGGGCTAATTTGTATATTATCTGGCATACCTAGAAGCCCTCACATCAATCTCAATCCCCTCTATTCGGAGTGGATCAAGACCCTCATAATCCAATTGAAATGATCTTCGTTTAAAGTTACCCAACCTAGACAGCTTTCGCCGGAACTCCGTATCCAGATTTCGAGGAGTGCTGAATGTTCGGAAGTGGTCGTCTGACCAAGACACTTGAATGTCCTGCTCCCCAGCAGCTTCTGCTAAGGTTGTTCCCACCACCTCTAAGCGATGGCAGTATTTGTTAGTCATCGTCCCACCATCCCACTCGCCTATACGAACAGACATTGGAATCGCGGTGTACGTATCTTCGCCTTGATCGGTTATGTAATCGGACTGATTTTCAATGTAGTCATCCGTGTCGAAGTAGGTGTATATGATCGTCTGATCTACTGGCGCATAATCCGCTGTAACCTCAGCAATCTCACCGTTTAAAAACAGTACCGAAGCAACTGTGTTCCTAGATCGTAGTTTGGAGGTTCCAACCAAGACTGGGAAACCACCATTCTCCAAGATCGAACTATCCCATGTAGACCAAGTACCTATGGTTTGGTCATACACCAAAGTAAACTGGGTGTCATAAAGGTCAGTACCTTCTATAACGACATAGGAACCTTGATCTTCAATATAGTCTGCGGAGAAGTACTCACCGCCACCTCCAGGACTAGCTACACTCTGAACACCTGATATGAAGCATACCTGATGTCCTCGAATCAGCATTGACGACACAAAGAAACTTAACTGTTTGGTGTGTCTAGCCTCTGCGATAAAGTCGTCTATGGATTTGGTGGACAGCTTAGCTAGTTGGTAGTTATCCAGCAGGTATACACCCAAGGTTCCAGTTCCCTCAGAACCCACGAAGTAAACTTTGTTGCCCTGTACCGTCACAGCATTCTCATTCAAAGCGCCGAGATGGATCATAGTGTCCTGTCGTCGGGCTAGTGGAGAGCCTGTGGCGTTACCAGCGTTGTAGAAGAACTCTATTGTGCGAGTACCTACGACTGCGAGACCCGGCCCATGTTGGGCTAGATAAACACCACCATCTTCCTGACGTCCTGCTTCGATGAAACCCAAGGCGTCGAATGTTGTGGGGTCATTATCGTTGCTGTTCCAGATAACACCCAGGGTGTCCAGTACGTAGAGGTTCCCATCCAACCACACACCACCACCAGCAAGTTCCCTAGCGGGGGTTTGGTTTGGGGGGAAGTTGGAGTCAGTGATCTGAGTCAGTCCATTAGCATTGTCGATAATCCAACCTTCGTTGTTCTCCGGATCGAGTAGGGCTAGTGCATCATCGCACTCTACGAAGTACACTCTGGAAAGCCCCGCAGATATTGTACCGATAGAACCAGAGTAATCCAAGTACACCGTATCGTTGATGACTTGGTACGTCCTGTCGTACTTCTCCCAGTTGTATGCGCCCCGACCACGCTTCTCACGACCAGTAAACTCTGGTGTGTTGTTTACGGTGATGCCGGGACGTTGTGTTGCGTATACACGCCCATCAGGGTACTTATCATACATGATGTTGCGTGCGTACTCGCTGCCTTCTGTAAGGGTAGAGCTAGCATCCTCAACGTCAGTGCTTGCAAGTATTGGTAGGCGTTGTATAGTCATTAAAAGGATTCCAACGTATTAGGCTGAAGGATTATAGAAGTTCCAGCTTCGTTGTCGAAGAAGTAGGCCATGTCGTAATACTTCTTGGCCAGACGTTCGACTTTAGCAGCATCCTGGGTCGGTGTGCCATAATCCGGTACTAAGGCTTCAGCTAGGTTATAGGCTAGTGCTAAATACCACTCTTGAGGAACCTCAGGGTTGTCGGTTGCAGCATCCAAGTCAGCTAACGTCTTCTGTACGAACAGGGTGACGAAGTTCAACTCACTACTAGCTTCGGGATAGACAAACAACTTACCAGTACCGATCTGAGGATCGTAGTACATCTGAGTGATGATGCCATCAGTGGTCTTAACACCCAACGTGTTGTAGTCTGTGCGAGAGATCACACCCACAGGTATCTCTGTGTTACCCACCGTAGTGTAGCCTTCCAACACCTTCATGGGTCGGTTAGCTTTGGTGGTGTATACAAAGACAGTGTTGCCTTCTGCGGCAGTAGAGCTTAGCGAATCAGCTAGTTCCACTTCGGTAGAGTTTGTAACCGAGTCTACGGTAGTCCACTGGACTGTAGTTCCATCTAGCTGAACCCCAACATAATCCCCTGCTACGAAAGATACGTCATCGTCAACAGTTAGGGTGGTTCCAGAGGCATCTGCAGCAACAGTTGTTGAGCGATACGCCGCTGTTATATTGGTACTGGCCGAGGGGCCGATTGAGTACTCGTGCTGACCTTTCTCTGGGAATAGATACAGGCGTTGGACAGCGAATAGGTTTAGCCCATCCGCTTGCCATGCTTTGATGATCCCGTTTAGAACGAAAGCGGCGTCGTCGATCTGCTCGGAGTTGGGGTCTTCCCCCTCCCCTAGAACACCCAACGACTGTAGCGCCTTCTTGATTATTTGGTCACGAGTGACCGTAAAGTTTATTGATGTTGATATGGCCATAGCTTAATCCTATAAAGAAACCTCAGCGGGACTGCCTGTAGTACTGTACGAGGAGGTCTCAAGGAAGATAAGCACCGTTCCAGCTCCACCGGCGGTGCCTGAGTGGCCTGCGGAATTCCAACGACCGCCGCCCCCACCGCCTAGACCATCCTGGCCTGCAGTTGGGGTGCTTGTAGAACCACTACCGCCACCACCTGAGCCACCACTGCCACCTCCGCTACTAGTGCTACCACCACCCCCGCCGCCATAGTGGTCGGCAAAGGCAGGCAACGACGTTAAATCCACCCCGTCACCACCAATTACACTATAGCCTCCGAGGAAACCCTCACCGGCCCCCGCACCGGCACCGGCAGCGGAGCCTGCACCAATATTAGAGCCTTGGCGTACTGGTGCCAGAGCATAGCCTCGTACGTCTGGGGAAGGTGTGTCTCCCCCTCCTAGGCCGCCTGTGCCCTGAGCACCGCCTAACCCCCCTGGGGCAGTTATTAGAGATGTGCCAAATGTGCTAGTTCCTCCACTAGCGCCGGGACTAGAAGAACCCGTAGACGGGGCCCCTGCCCCTACAACTACATCATACTCTCCCGCTTCAGCGAAGAAGGTCACGTCGGCAACACTACCACCAGCACCGCCACCTCCGCCAAAAGTACCACCGGCACCTCCACCGCCAACCGCAACAACCCTAACATAGCTAGACTCGGTCAGAGTTAGCGTGCCTGAGGAGGTGTATTTAAGTGCTGCTACGGGTTCTAGAGTCTCCTTAGTGGGGTTTATAGTACAGCCTGCTAAGAAGTGTTGCAGCATGTCCGAATCAGTCAGCGCAGACCCATACACGGAGGCGTAGTCCAAGTGTACCGACAATAGGCTACCTAGATACAGTTGGGATAAACTGCCCCCCTCGGTCTCGTTGGTGTAAGTGAACTGTCCCGCAGTAAGTCCATTTATATATAGGGTCACAGTCTTAGCTGCAGTGTCTTTGGAAAAACCAAGGCAGTAGGTCTCTCCCAGAGCTAATGGCTCCCAAGTAGTCTCCACCACCTCGTCCGCGTTTGTTCCATACTCATGCTTATACTCTAGTCTATTTGAGGTATCTAAAAACAGGCCCCATTGGGTGTTGTGTGCTGAACCTGATCCGTCTGAGTCATACGCTAGAATCCGCCCAACTACTCCACTGTTACTTTGTAGGGTTACCCACAACACCACCGACACGTCAGAGTCTGTCGGTAAGCCAGAAACGTCGGAGAGCTGAACATACCTTGATCCTGCGTAATCTGTTAGTATAGAAGTTCCCTCTACACCGTATATTAGACTGGGATTGCCTTGTGTCGGAGAATTTATATACTCCGCATCGTACCCGTTACCCGAACTATCTACTGCAGTGGTGCCGGAAGTCTCATCCAACTTATATTCGACTATCGGAGAAAAGGATGCCACAACCTCTTCGTAAGTGAGTCGGACAAAGGGGTCGGGGGCCACCGGTAAGGGGATTGTTAGCTGGTAGAACGCCTGCTCACCATCTGTTCGGGTTAGCGTAAGCGGAAACAGACCATCGCGTGTAAATGCCGGGCTGGTGAATGTTATAGTTGAAGAGTCTACAAAGGTGTAAGACACCTCGGGAAGGGTGCCTATAGTAAGGGTCATGTCCTCGGTAAAGCCCACCCCAGTAATTGTCGCAGACTCTCCTCCGGCTAGTGCAAAAACACCAACTAGATTCGAGGTAGTATTCAACACCTGGGCTATAGTTATAGGAGAGTATGTGTAGGGGGCTACTGGATTACGTTCCGCCGGAGCTACGAACTCATTTCCGGGCCTAGTCAAGCCCTTGGGAGACTGATCATCCTTACGGCCTCGTACAAAGTCCTGAGGATGTCTGTAATCCCAATCGTCAGGACATACAACTTTACCATCCCAAGTCAAACGAGAGTCTTTGTTACGGACAGCAGAGCCACACAGGTCGCAGATGTTCCAGTGGTTGTTGACTTCAAATCCGGGTGATTTTGTTTTCTGGCCCCTAGCATTTTTTCTAGAAACACGAGGCTCTTTGAAATGTTTCTTCATAGGGGAGACTCACTCATAAATAAATCTACATCTCGCCGTATAGGCGAAGGGTTCCAGTAAGACCGTCCGTAGGGTGCGTGTTGGCTCGTACGCGAATTCGTGTCACCGGACTAGTTACCGAGGAGGTCGTTACCGTGCGCCAGCCGACCATAACATCTCCCGCAACTTCTTCATATGAGGTAGTGGAGTCCCAGGTCTTAGTTAGGTCGTCAGTATAACTCTCTAACACCGCCCGAAAAGAGGCGCGGCCAGCGGGGGCGGTATTCCCCGGAACGCCCCCACTATTGGGTGCCGCAGCCTCGGGTGTGGCGAGCGTACCGTTAACTAGGCGCAGCCCTTGGTAAAAATAAGAAGACGTAGTGGTGTCTTCATTCAACAAAAGCTGCACTGTCGCGGTTGTGGCGGATACACTACCTCTTAGAGTCCCTTCTAATATAAGTCTAGAGTAGGTTTGTGGGATGTTCGTAAAGTCAAACTCACCAGCAGACTCTTGAGTTATAGTGCTGATCAGAACCTTGGTGCCACCGACTCCGCCGCCATATGTAGTGGTAGTTCCCATATCAACAGTGCTCCTTCGCTTCGTATAGCGTGGTAACCGTTGGTGAGGTGCCTCCCGTCAGAGTATCTAGATCAACTCGCACGTACCGTACCGGTTTATCTACGACATGGAACATAGCACTCTGATTCGAAATCTCTTCGGCAGTTGCAGAATGCTCCGCCAAGTCTTCCCACTCACCTTCTTCTGGATTAAGCAAGGAGCCCTGCAGCTTAATAGTCACTGCTGTGGGAGCCCCTGTCCACGTGGCATGGACTGTGTGCTCGTCTGGGATCATACGCAATGTTACAGGCTCTGATGCACCAGTAGCAGATACGGCATCTAACATTTTCCAAGCCATGTTTAAAATTCCTCGATTAAAAAGGGGCCGTAGCCCCTAGTATTACTCACCGTCGTGAATAACCTTGATCTTCCAAGTGCCGGAAGCAAGGTCAACTGTTGCGGTCGATTCATTCTGGATGCGAACCTCTACTGTGTCAGCAGCGGATACGTAACCAGTTACCGTAAGGTCTTGCAGATCGTACGGAGCAGCAACCATAACAAAGTCGCCCAGTGCAGCACCGGTTACGGTGAAGCTCAGAGTCTCACCAGCACCATCGACTAGCGATACGGGGTCTTTTGTTGCGGAGGCGTTCAGTACCTTCAGGGCAAAGATATTCTCTGCACCGAAGCCGCCACGATCCGTAGGATCAGTAGACTTACGAAAGTTTGTAAATGTTTCTACGGCCATTTAAGTCTCCTCATTGGATACGGGGGCCGAAGCCCCCAATATCATTAAGCACCTGCGGAGCCGTAAATTGCACGCCAGTCAGTCCAGCCGAAGCTGTAACGCTCAGACGCCTTGAACTTAGCGTTCTCAGTGTCGAAGTCGTTGTCAATGGCGAATTCCATCTTCCGACGTTGGAAGTGTTTCAGACCATCAGACTTCAGGTTAGTGCGGATGAACCACGCATCGGTGTCGGTCAGGTAGTGGTTAACTACGATGCCGCCGGGGAATTTACCCATGTGGTACAGAGCGTTCACATCGTTGTTAGCAGTACCAACACGTTGTGGAGTCTTCAGAATACGCTCTGCCTCGAAAGCGAGGTCTACGGGGATAATCAGTTTATCCGGGCGCAGGGCGATCTTCAAACCACGGTCGTTAGTCCACTTAGCGATGTCGATGCAAGCCTGCTCCAAGGAAGCCTCAGACAGATCAGCAGCTACAGCCAGAGTGTTTGACTGAGTACCACCAGCAAAGTTCGGGTGAGCTGAGTTAATCAGCGATACACCGTCACCACCAGTGTAAGATGCGTTGAATGCACGGTTGTACACGTTAGCACCCACGATCTCTTTGGTTTGACGCATAGAGAAGGCGAGGCCTTGTGCTCGACGCTGACCAACTACATCGTAGAGGTCGTCTTCGAAAGCTTCACGAGTAACGATGAAGCCTAGAGCATATACAACGTGCGAGTAGCGCGTCAGGAATGCTTGGCTTTCATCATCATACGAAATGGCTTGACCTTCCGGCTTGGACTGTGCCAGACCGAAAGAGGTAACGCCCATATCTTCTTCATACGCACGGCTAGAGCTGTGTGTCTCGAAGAGATGAACCCACTCCGGGGAGTACTCGTTGTAAGCCTTACCGTACCAAGAGTTGACGCCGGGGTACAGCGCCTTGGCAAAGCTATTACTAGAAATAGTCATCTAGTTACTCCTTAGATGGTGTTAGTAGTAGTGTTGAACTTCACCAAGTAGCGAGCATTCGCCAGAGTGGTGTCGTTATCCGGGGTAGTTACGAACTCAACAACTTTAACGTCGTTGTTAACGGCAGTTGTGATTTCGCAGGTAGACTTACCAGTGGTTTGGCTACCATGAGCTTCAGCAGCGTCAGTGGTGATGTCTGCGTTAGCACCAATTGCGAGGTCGAGGTCTGAGTCAGACTGGACTTCGAAGATGGCAGCTTCAGCAGGGATTACACCAACAACTACGCCGGTAGCGTCAGTCAGGGCACCATACCGTTGGGTCAAGTCATCCGGGTTGTAATAGCCTGTAGGGGTGTCGGTTACAAAAGAACCGTCCTTACCAACTGCTACAGCTACACCCAGGATGGTATCACCGGAATTAGCCGGTACTACTTTACCAGATGAAAGGGCTACGGGATCACCGATATAGATGTCGCCGTGGTTGTTAGTTGTGTCTGCACTTCGATCTGCAGCTTCGTAGAAACGAATAAGGCTCGTCCACGGAGCGCCGATCAGAGACTTCGCAACTCGAAAACCATTAGGGCGGTCAACGTTCGCCATAGGTTTTTTCTCCTAATTTAATCGCGAGATAATTTAATGGAACCATAAACAGCCTCCATATCCTCCTTCAGGGAATCGGGTTTACGGAGAGCTTCCTCAGTAGAATCAACTACCTGAGCCTTGGCTTCTTGATCTTCCAGATGGTACTCCATCGGAAGTCGCATAAGGTACAAGTAATTTCCTTCCTTGTCGGCAGGCTGTCGAACGATAGTACCTACGTTCTCACTCTTGAAGACGTGAGTTTGGCCAACGGTTACTTCGTCAGACGGGATGAATTCATACCCACCTTGAATGAATCGAATGATATTACCCCCGTTTTCGTGGTCGTCTTTAACCCACCGGGCGTAAAACTTTTCTCTATGCTCCGGGTCTTTAAAATGAACCGTAAGCTTGTCTCTAAAACCCCCTACTGGGATGCGTTGGGGCCGTTCAGGCCGTTTTGCTCTAGTCGAACGCTCTGTGCGCGCTTGTGTTGCCATTAGGCTATTCTCCAATTAGTATTCTAGTTCACCAAGTTCATCCAACTGCTTAGCGTATTCTTCTTCGCTAGCAATTGCGCCTGATCGTACAAAGGTCTGTGCAACCTTTTTCTGCATCGGGCTAAGATACTTGGCCAGTGATTTTTTATTACCTTGTCCAGCTCTGGAACGAGTTTGGGGTTCTGCTACTGAGCCACGAGGGGATTGTTGCTCCTCCTCGAACTTGTGCGGCATTTCCTTCATTACGATACGCTTAGCCTTTTCAAGTAGGGCTGAAGGATCGTTTTCCAGATCGGGGTCTTTTTGTACCAGTTGCTGAATTGCGCCGTTGGTCATACCCTGCAACAGAGGGTCTTTGGTGTACCAATCGTTCTTGGTCAACCAAACTTCAACCTCAGGATCAACTGAGTTTTGGGTAGCGTCTTCCTTAGGAGGGGCTTCTTTGTTGTCACCCTTGGAGAGATCGACGGACTTGAGTTCGTCCATACGCTCATCAATCTCTTCCAGAGCTTCGAAGTCGTTATCCTCAAAGGCTTCCTTCTTGGCCTTGCGGAGTTCTGCAAGTGCCTTCTTGCGCTCGTTTTCAGCAATCTTACGGTTATGTTCCCCGAGTTCCCGGAGAGCAGTCTTCATTTCGTCAATTTCACTTTTAAAGTTGTTTATGACTTTTGACTGCTTCTTGATGCGGCCCATCAATTCGCCGCGAAACACAAACTCTTTAGCTTCTACCCAATCTTTAGGGTCACCGTTCCACTCTTCCAGAGGAACCCAACCTTCCTCCCGAGCTGCAGCTTCGACCTCATCAGGTTCATCCTGAATAGGCTTCTGTTCTACAACGGGTTCGAGTTCCAGTTTGTCTGGATCAATCACCGCATGTTGTTCTTCGGTGCGGTCTTTTAATTCTTGGAGTTGTTTTGCATCTAATGACATGTTAGCTCTCTTTGATCGTAGCTATGATGTCCTCATCGTTGAGGATAACATACTCTTCCTCGGTGATGGGGTCTTCTATGAACTTACCAGCGTATTGAGAATACAACACACGATCACCTACTTCACACCAAGGTGTCGGGTCTTCTGCAAAGCCTTTATAGGCAAGACTGCCCATAGCTACTACAGTACCCCTCACATTAGATGCTTTGGCGATACGTTTGTCTTCGATAATCTCAAAGCCGGGTATTTCTTTAACCTCCGTGCTCACGGGGTCGGGCTTTACCAATATTCGGTAGCCCTTTGGGAAGATGTTTACCATCTTACTCCTCTTCTTGTGGTTTCATATCATGAATGAGTTCTATAACATCATTAATGGCTTGCGCCATACCCCGAGCTTTAGCTTGGGCTTGGGCTGTTCCATCTACTGAATCGGATTCGCTGTACGCACCAGCTATCCAAAAACTCAGTATCCCTGAAATGTCAGCATCCAAGCTGTAGAGCAATGCTTTAGTGCATGGGTGCTCACGCCAAGCTCGGTATTCATCGGGCGCTATGCCTGATCGAATTTGTTCAGATTTCTCTGCATACCTGATGGGATCAATCTTATCCCGCAGATGGCCCCACAGGGGTAGCCGATCCGCCTTCTCCGGTTTGGCCACTCTGGCCTCCTTGTTCTGCTTGCATTACTGCTATCGTGTCTTTCACGAAGCTACTGTATGTTTGTAGCTGTGTACCTTCTTCTAGAGACTCTGCCTTGGCTACCTTCTCCAATGCTGTGAAGAATGAGTCGTAGGTGGCTCGAATCTCTTTGACTTTCTCAAGTTCAAACTCAAGTTGTTCTGGTGATGGGCCTTGTGGCGGCAAGGTCATAAGGGCATCAATGTCCTCATGCTGCTCAGCCTCAAGTGCTCGGCGCAATGCTTCCTCACGGTTAATGGGGAATCCTGCAGCAACCTTCTCCAGAAGGGCTTGAGATTTAACGATTCGTTGTGCTTCCGAAACCATATGTGGATCGGACTCAGGAACAATGTCGAGGCTATCGGATTCGAAATCATCTCGTCCTGCCATCGCATTTTCCAGTCTAAGTTGTTGCTCAACAGCCTCCAATTCTTCGGGGCTGGCTTCCATCTCAATAGCTTGCATTTCCTGAGGTATCGTATTATCCAAGAATGCTTGATACTCTTCTTCGTCCAAATGCAGGTGATTGAGTTTGTACAGTTTCTTGTATTCCTTAGCCAGCGCCCTGTGCAGGCGACGGTGGATGCTAGAGAATACTTTCAGACCTTGTTCCAGCACAGCCATAGTAGTTGTGGCTGCTTGGTTCTGACCTGGGTTCTCGCCCATCATCATATCGGAGACAGAGCTGATACGCTCGCCGCTATTGATGAGCAGGCTGAGTAGATTGAATAGTGCGGATGATGGTTCCTTAACTGGTAAGGGAACAATCGAGTTTTTCATTTCCCCAGCAGGTGCGTTAGCTATCTTCCACTCACCGGGTTTAAATCTAGTAGCACCACCCTTGATCTTCAACCCCCGTGCCAAGAAACCACCCTGCATATTAGAGAGTGTGCCGGCATCAATAAGTTGGTTGATTAGGGTGTTGATTGCTTCGTTAGTTGGGCCAAGTAGTGTACCGAAACCAAGACCGTATACGGCACTGTTTGGGTCAGGTAGGAGGATGAACGGAGTAAAAAAGTCCATTGGGGTGATCTTGCTGACCTTACCCTTGGCGTTATACCGAACATCACCAGCCGACCAACGGGCCACTATGCGAAGTACTTTTTCGGAATCAGAGTCGATAGTTACAATATACGGCTCTTTGTAGCCATCCTCATCGAGATCAAGCCAACAGTGGCTCTCATATACTCGACGTAGCTCACCGTCGTCAGTGGGTGGGTGAGACAAACCTACGATCTCGTCCCGTAACTCATCGGGCACTTTGTAGGTGGCTTCAGTCAGGTCTATGTCAAGAAACAGACCCTCCCGTTGCATCTCTACGACTTCGTTATCGTCCATGTAGAGAATGTGTGTCAATCGTGCCCGGTCGTAGGACTGTGCGTTATAGTTAACCACTAAGTCCTTGGGCAGAACCAACACGGATCGTGCTCGTCCCAGATTATCTGAGAAGTAGGTCTTCTTATAACAAAGACCAATCATGGGGAGTACGAACAACAGACGATCCATCTCGTCCATCCATTCGTCCATCTCCTCCATGACTTGGTAGCTCATGTATCGTCGAACCCTGGAAGCTCGCGCCAGCTTCTCTCCTGTAGGGTCGGAGCCATGAACCTTGGCAAGTACCGGCTGACTTGAGTTAATCAGTCCGGGCAGTGCTCGGGCATGAAACTGCATACAAGCAGTTGTCATTAGGGGATACTTGACGTTGGACGCATTCTGCCAAGGGTAGGATTTAGTCTCCCTTACCTGCGCTGCCAACTTCATCCACTCGCCTTGGGAGTCCATCCAACTGGCTCGGGATTCTTCGTCACCCTCTATCAAATTCAACAAGTCTTGAGCGATCTCGTCGAGGGTGCTGTCGTCAAGCTCTTCCGCAATATTATCTGTTTGATGAGCTTTCTTTATATCGTATGCCATGTATTAGTATCCGGTCACTGAGGAAGCACCCATTTCAAGGAATGAGTAGCTCTCTTCGAATTCGTCTTCATACTCCTCGTCAGCAAGTTCTTCAGCAGTCGGAGCGTCGGTTATTTTGTCAAGGCCCAATGCTATCCAGGCGAACGCATCGACCTGATCCATGTAGGCTCCACGAGGAAACTGTAGCAGCTCCTGTTGGAAGTCAGGGAACCAGTCCGCCGATACATCGAACTCTACACCACCTGCTCTCATCCGAGCCTGCATACCCCGAGCACGTTTGATTTTATCCTGCTGCGGAGGCATCTGTTCGACGGTGAAGTACTGGTTACGCATCTCCATCTCCCGATACAAGACTGGCCCCAAGGTTCGGGCTATGTTCTCTTGTTCGAGAAAGAATATCTCAGGTTTCCACCGAGAGTTGAGATCAAACATGTGATTTAGGATTTCAAGGGAGTCTCCACGGAAACGTACAACGTCCCGTACTCTGAGCTTGCCTGTAGAGGTAACACCTACTACCACAAACACAGAGAATGCCCTTTGGCGCCTCTGCGAGATAGCCAAGTCACCAGCTATGTAGTATTGCTCGGGTACACCGTCCTCGTCAATGTGCAAGAAGTCCTGCTTACGGAAGTAAGCGTTCTCTTCATCGAGTGGATAGTTCAAGTATTCCTGGGCATAACCTTCAGGAAACCCCTGAGCGACATAAGACTGGCGAATAGATTGAAGCTTTTCTTTAGGGTGTTGTTCCGGCCACAGTATCTCGGAGAAGTCCTCGTTGTGTGCTCGGTAACGAACCGATAACCACGCCGGGTCGTTTTGACCCCAACCAAACTGCTTCAGTGGCTCCCTAATAACGTCTTCCCTAGTAAGGTGGGGCATTACCCGCTCTAGAAGGGAATCGAGATGAAGAATTGTACCGACAACCCTAACACGGCAGTTTTTTGAACCACAAGGTAACAAAGCATTGTAGAACCACCTCCGGAATTTGTCTCGACGCTCCTCGTTCATTACGATTTCGTCGTTTTCAAGATCGTCCCCAATTATTAGATCGGGGCGGCGGTTGCGCCATTTCAGACCCCGAAGCTTCTGCTCGGAACCCTTGGCGATAATTCGGAACTCATGTCCGTCTGAGCATCGGACGACTACCTCGGTCTCACGATCCCTTACGAACCGCTCAATATCAAAGGCTTGGCGAAGCATCTCATTTTCGAGTAGCTCCGTCTTAATGTCTCGTAGGAAGTCTGCTGCCTGCCCTTCAGTGTCAGACACAATCAGAACGTGCTGTGCTCGCCGGAAACATACGTTGGCGAGGGTGAAGGCATGTGTTACTGCAGTAGACTTTGCGTGACCCCGTGGGGCTGCTGCCGCTACGTGGGGGTGGTCAAGACACATTAGACCCCACAACTCTACGTGGAGGTCGGGTGTTTCAACTGGGTTGTCGAAGTTGCTCATTAGGAAGGCTGTTGTAAACCCGTGTATTAGGTCAGCCGTCAGAGTTACCTGTTCGCTCATCTGCTAGAATCTTCTTTAAGGGTTCTCTAAAGCGAGTCAAATCAATTCGAGATTCGTAGGACTTCTTCCCGATCTTTATGGAGAAGATGTAGTCTGTTCCTTCTACCCGGTCTTCGAACTGGATCGTACTCAGTAGTTTCTCAATCATGGCTTATTCTTCTTTCCGTTACGGACGTATGTAGCCACACACACTCCGGTAGTAATCAAGCAGCAGGCTGTGGCTACGGATGAATGATTAGCTCCCAACCACCCCCATATACCACCCAACCATGTCAGGGCGGCCATAGCTGCTATTACGAGGGGACTAGCTGTGTTTGGGTCTGCAGGGGTCATTTGTTGCTCCACATCCTCAGCCCTCCGAATGCTTCCGGGCGTCTTTAAGTAGACCACAACCCATGATGAAAGCCATAGCCAAGTAATAGACCAAACCAGCGGTAGTGTTGGGATCAATTTGGAACACTTCACTGCCGACCACCGTACCTGCTGTTGCCGCCGTAGTTCCTGCAACGGACGACGTGGATTTCAAGTTTTTGATGGAGGCTACGGCCCCAATCAGCGAAGGTAGGGCTTTAAGTAAATTCCCCATATCAGTAACCTCTTGTTTTGACACTTTTCTTCGGCTTACTGCCTTGTCCTTTGTTTTTCTTATTCTGCGGTAGAGACCCATTTGATTTCATCGCTTTATCCTGTATGAGTTGGCATGTGGGGTGGGAATCGAACCCCCTCGGCAAGGTTTTGGAGACCAGCCCGATACCATATCTGCCCCAGCATATAAGTAGCCCTCCGGGGTGCGCTCGCCGACAAGGTTAAGTCGTGGGCCAAGCCGACGTGAAGCGTGGAGGGCATTGTTTAAATGTTTTTAAGCATCTCTCGACGCTTTTGGATAGCTGATTTGGTCTTCTTTACGCCCTTGTAATCAACCTTCTTCTTAGCTCGTTTATCAGCTTTAGCTTTTTTATTTGGCATTGTTAACTCCGTTTTGATCTACGCCCGCCTTTGGCTCGGGCTGCTTTTGACACAAGACTTGCTCCATGAGAGCGATTAGCATGGCGTGATTGGACTTTAGTGTTCGAAACAGATTTAGAACCCCCATTCTTGAGGGCTTTCTTATGCCCAACGTCCTTTCCATCGCCCTTTGAGACCTTCCCAGCCCGTTCTGCAGTTCGTCGAGCTTTGTTACGCGCAGCGCGGTTTTTCTTTTGTTCGGGCTTGGCGTGGAAGTCACGATACTCCTTCTTATAGTTCCGTTTACGAGCCGTCGGCATCTTCAAACTCCGGTTTTTGCGTGGAGACTACGTTTTGCTCCTTCGCTTTGTTAATTGTTTCCAGAAGACGCTTCTCAACGTTCTTCAGGTTATCCTCTGGGGAGGCTTGCTTCTTGATGGAGGTTGGATCACCACGTAGGAGGGATCGCTTATCGAATAGCATGGAGGCTGCTACAACCAACTCCTTACCACTCATGGGAACCCGGTGGAGGTTACCCTTGTTATCCATCTTGTAGTCCCCTTTCTCCACTCTATCCCGAATCTCGTCTACGACATCGTGGATAATGGTGGTGAACTGGGCATCTAGCTCGTCTTGTTTGATGGCTCTGGCCTTTGCCATTACCATATCCCACCAAGGAGCTGAAGCTTTCCATTTACGGATGGTGGACGCCTTTAACCCCGTCTTACGCTCTACTTTCTTAGCGTTGCCCCCAAGGGCTAGGTAGTACATAACCGCTTGGATCTTTTGCTCTGGAGTGTATTTGTCCGTACCTCGACCATAAACCAAGTCTTTGGGGTCTATGTCAAGGGATTCGATGGTGTATTCGATGTCTGTGTTTTCAGAGGAGATTGTGATCTTACCATCATCATCACGATCTACCTTAATGGATTCTTTACCCTTCATTCTAATCTTTCTCTTTTAAAAGATGTCCATATACCGAAGCTAACCTTGTCTTCAGGTTGTCGTTCTTCACTTCCAACCCTCACCTTCGTAGTCCTCTCGCCCCCAAGGCAGAGAGGCCTTACCTTCGGATACTTACCGCTATTCACATCCTCGTTCTTCTCTTCGGATGTTCATACCTTAATTCTTATCCTTCGTATAAGAATAATAAGTATACTCTATTAGACAACAAAAAAGGGAAAAAGTTCCCTAAATAGAAGATTAAATTTCGTTAATGTTAGTAATCTCCAGAATTCCATAGAAAATATGGTGTAAAACACCCCCCTCCCTTCCGTTTGGGGACTCCAGTACGGGGTATATCCCCTCCACATTCGATAGAAATAGTCAACACACGTTGGTTGCCTCACCTAATTGCCTCGTGCCTCGCCTAAAAATCGTGTGGGAGGGATTCACTCTCGGCCAATAGTTGGAATTCCTGACCCCCAAAGGAGGGAATAGTCTTGGATTGGACGAAGTGAGGGTGGGTAAAATTAAATATAGTTGTAATGGTGCCCCATATTCCTCCAAATCTCGACATCCCCAACCTTCGGACATCCCAAAAAATGAAAATTTGTGCAATCGTTTCATTGACAGTACCCTCCGCGTGTGGGCCTGCCACCATTTTTGCCCCCCACCCCCCTCCATTGAATGCAAATGATAATGATTCGCATTTCCACTACCATTTCCAGGCTGTCCAGGATGCAAGGATTGTGCCAGTTAACTATTCAGCCAGGTTATGGTGGGTATTCACCCAATGAACCACTCCCCCCAAACACTGTACACACGTCCAGGCTGTACACATATCCAGTAACCACGCGGCCTGTAGCAACATCCATGCCAACTATACCCTACATTACATTATTGTCACACTTATAGTCACGCCCTGGAGTTGGCACACCTATTGCCGAAGGGTAGCCAGGTGACAGGATTTGTCACAAAAACGACCAACATTGTCACTCATGCAAGGAGTAGGCCAATAGTGCAAGGGATTTCAGAGTGCGTGTAAGTCATTGATTTCAAAGGGAAATAAAAATATTCGTTCACCTGGTCAAAGGTTGGCACGCCGACTGCATTACTAGGGGCAAGTGAACCGAAAGGGAGGCAGTAGCCACCTATGAACAGGACAGTATTACCGCCGGGTATGGCCAAGGGCATTGATCGCCCTCGGTCAGCACACGGCAAGGCGCGAAGCCCAAAGGGGCGATACCAAGCGCCAATCAAGCGGAAGCATACCTATGAAGGATGGCTTGCAAGTCTGACTAAATAGGTGTAAAGTACGCACCGTATTCCGTAGTAGCCTCTAGGATGGTGGCGAAACGGCGGGTTGCCCGATACCCGATAAAGCGCAAGCCGGTGGCATGGCAAGGCGTACCAGCAATGGTAATGGGGGACTAGGTAAGGGGCGGTTAGTCACACCGCGTCGAATCCTACCGAACGGGGAGTACTGTGTATTTATACAGTATAGCCAGTTAGGCGACATTCCCAAGTAGGCGAACAGGGGCGAAAGTGTGCCCTTGTTGCGTGAACCTTGACTATTACCCGTATAAGACCGGCATACAGCGTGCTATTAGCTTAACGGCCACGGTCACATAATCTTGACTTAACGCAACACTTCCCGCACATAAGCCCCTGATAAAATTACAGTATGCAAATAATAGCCCGTTTCGACGGGCTTTTGTGTGCATATTGCACAACGTAGGCGGCAAGTGTGCCGATAACCTAAACTATTGAAATTAAAGGTGATTATTATGGCTAAGAAAGTGGAACAAAAGCAGGAAATTAAAGTGAACGTCTCGCTGGATAAAATCCGCGAAGCGGTCAAGGATGTTGCAGGCGTGAACAAGCTGGTAGACACTGCAATTACTGATCAGAAAAAGGCTTATGGTAGTATTGCACGTGCTATGATTGCCACGGTATGCCATGCCCACATCCACGGTGACGTACGTCCGATGACACGACTCATTACAGACACGGCAAATTATGCAGGACGCCGTAACGCGATGATCGGCTTCTGTGAAAAGCATGGCCCCATTTCTTGGGATTCAGCGAACAAGAAAGTACGCTACCGCAAGGCGCGTGCCTTGGCTGACTTTATGGATAATGTTGGTGAAGATAGCCCATTGTTGGCAATGCTGGAAGATGCGCCAAACTGGAAAGCATATTCCCCTGAGCCAGAATACAAGCCATTCAATGCCCTTGAGCAATTCGAGAAATTTGCCAAGCGAGTAGTCAACAAGGCAGAAAACGCGACCAAAAAGGATAACATCCCCGAAAGTCTGCTGAATGACCTTGTGATACTGGCAAAACGCCACGGCCTTGAGCTGGAATTGCCCACCGACGACTCTAAAGAGCTGGCGACTAAGCAAGTGAGTGCGGCTAAGCAGGATGCGGCTGTAGCGGTAGCTAAGGCGTCCAAGAAAGCCCCTGCCACGGCTAAGACTAAGGCAGCATAAATAACAAAGTAGTGTGCATAACCCTAGCGCCTTCGTTAGCAATAGCGAGGGCGTTTTATTATGTCCACCAACCACAACGAAGGAAAAGCAAGATGGATATTGTAAAGAAGCAAAACCAAGACCTGTGGGTAACTCTATCCGACCGATTCAAGGCCAATGAGTTGAATCCCGGTGATGTGTTGGAATGTCGCAACCTCGGGATTGATTGTAAGCGCGAGGAGTTTTATGTAATGGTAGTGGATGGTGCCACTATGTATTCTGTTGTCGTGCTCCATAATGGCTTTGTGCGGGATGTTGAAGGGCTGCTGTGGTACTCGCGACCAGTAAAATCAGCGCAGCTTGTTATTGAGAGTGAGTAAGTAATAGCCCCTTGCGAGGGGCTTTTGCGTACCCATTCAGGTCTCGAATGTGGTTATGGTGCCCCGCCTGGAATTCCAGGTTCGGGGCTTTTTTTCGTCCAGAGGAAATGAGTTATGAAACAATTGAGTACACAAACACTGCTTATGATGCAGTCTGATTTGCGCGCTATTCGTATGTGTGATGTAGAAGAATTGCGCCAGTTGAGTGATGCTTTCCAATTGTTGCGGCGTGTTGAGAGCGAGCTGCGCCGTCGAGACGTAATTAAATAACTCCTATCATCATTCGGTGGGGTGGGTATGCAGGAAATCACTTACAAATACTTCTGCATTCTAGGCGGGTCTGGTAATCCTAGATGCATGAAGCGGCTTTTAATCAACGGCAATTATGCCTATTACTTGAGGGTAGTGTGATGTACAACTTAGGTCATCATGGCGCTAGTATCGCCAAACAAGAGCAACATGAAATCATCGCGGATGAGGTAGAGAAGTTTCTATCTCGTGGCGGTCGTGTTGATGTGTGCGAGCCTATGCGTGTGCAACAACGTACACGACGACGAAAGTCTAAGAGTGTTGATGTGGGCAAGCGAGCACACAAGAACTGGCAACGTGAAGTAAAACGTATGTTCGCCGAAGGTTTTTAACTGTACTTTGTAAAGGAGAAGTACCTATGCGTATCGAAAAGAAAAGCACCACCCGGGAAAACAACGAGGCTCTGGAGCTGTTGATGTCTGCCGGGCGTTTTGCCTTGTCTGATGTTGTCGCCAAAATGGAACGCGACGGCGTAGGTCGTAAGGTTCGTGCTGAAAAGCTACCTCGTGTTCCCAACAAGCGCACAAAGCCTACCAAGGCTGAGCGCATCCTAGCTGCGCGGCAAGCTAAGTATCATGCTGATGTGGCTGCATCCAAAACGGGTGGGCGTGAGTTCACCAAGCCCGGCTCACTCAACTACCACTGAGGTGTTGTGTAGTTCTATGAAGTAATCAAATAATAGCCCCTTGCGGGGGGCTTTTATGTGGTTACTGTGAGGAGAAAACCGTGTGCATACATCGAGAGTATTGGGAGCAGGAGCGGTTACACTGTCTCGATAGATTGGAGCGAGAGCGCGGCACATCTCTGCGCTCACTGCGGCTGCAAGAGCAAATCCGAGATAGGCTCGTACTGGCGGAATCTATGCTGGAGCTGTATGAGTCTCTTAAATCCAAACCTTTACAGAAGGAGTTAAACCTATGACCAAGAAAGAAATGAAGCTCCTATCATCATTTGCGCGGCGAATCTACGGCCCAATTGAAACCACGAGTGATATAGTGGGTTTGGTTTTTGCTGTAGGCGTTGCATTACTTCCATTCATCACAGTAGTTCTAATACTATACTGAGGTTATTATGTCTACACATCTAGTTTTCAGAGACTTCATCCAACATGGTACGAGGCTATCGGCATCCTTCGGATGCTTCGCTGACCCATCAATTCGAAGTATTTATAAAAGTCTATTATCAGTTACATCCTCGGCTCCGTTCGTTACGCCGTACATCGGCCTAGACTTGTGGGCTGGGTTTGATGGTTGCAAGAAGCCTCGGCGCATACGTACCTATGTAAAGGAAGTCTCCACTATACTCGGTGATGTGGGGTACTGGGTGGAGGATGACCGTTATGTGTGGGTGCGTACAGATGTCGCTGCATGTTGGGCATTGTGGATTCTTCGTACATTCCGAACTGGCATTGAAAATGAAGAGACTTACGAAAACTACTTGAGTTTACGAAAGGCGGAGCTAACTCCCGTACATGCACTACTGCTGTGCCAAGAACTGGCCTACTCTGAGAAGAGGGACAGATTCGAGTGTAACTGGTCGGCGGCGGAACACGCCCCCCATTTGGGCATGGATTGGGGAACTGAGTACCCAAGCCCCGTGGACTTGAAGCAAAGCCTAGTAGAGCTGTCTGCCCCACACACCATAGGCACTGCCCTACAGAGTACTGACTGGTATACTATTATGAGACGCTGTGAGCAATTGGAATTTCGGTACGGTAGCACTGATGTAGATGAAGATGGTTGGGATTTTTACGAGTGCGGGATTACTCCGCATTATCTTTCCTCTCTCAGTAAAAAATCAGCTCACAAACTTCTTCAATACACAAAATAACGGAGGTATTTGGTGTTAGTACTCACAATAGAATACGGCAACGAGCATGGTGTATTGTTCTCCCGTAATGGACATACAGTACACAACCTCAACCACATTAACCAACACAAACCACGGGTAGATCACTACGATCTTATCTTGTTGGTGGGTGGTACTGATGTAGACCCTGCACTGTATGGTGAGGAGCCACACCCCAAAACATATGCTACACCAGATCAAGATGCTCTTGTGTGGCGTGTGTTAGATGCCAGTACTGCTGCCGGCATTCCGGTGGTTGGTATCTGTAAGGGTGCCCAACAGCTCTGTGTTTACGATGGTGGTAAGCTACGTCAGCATGTGGTGGGGCACGAAGGTTCACATGCAATCATAGATGAGGAAACGGGTGTCATTATGCACACTCGTGGTAATCATCACCAAATGATGCACGTAACTGGCTGTGCTTCTGCAAAGGTGCTTGCTTTTGCTGATGGGGTGAAGTCAGGTTATATACTAGACCCCGAAGTCGTATACTTCGAGAAGCTAAATGCTCTCGGGTTTCAATACCATCCGGAATGGATGGATGAGCAATCGGAAGGTGTTAAGTATTTCTACAACACCATCAAAAAATATCTAAACCTGGAGGTTTAAATGAAGCGGTTCATTCTTCCCTACAAACAACTGAGTAAGTCAGCCAAAGATTTAGCTGTCGCAGTTGGGGGTAAGGTCATTAGACTTGACCCAACGCGCTCAAAGTTTAAGGCAGCAACCAACAAACTTGTCGTCAATTGGGGCAGCTCTACACTGTCGGAGCATGTGGTAGGAACTCCTATCATCAATGCGCCGGAACATGTAGACCTTGCTGCTGACAAGTACACAGCACTTGAAGCTATGGGCTGTGCTGGTGTTCGCATTCCTGATTACACAATTAGTAAGGAGACTGCGCATGAATGGATTAAGGATGGCAGTGTTGTACTTTGTCGCACTGTTCTTAGGGGCAACTCTGGTGCTGGTATTGTCATTGCCACTTGTCCCGAGGAGCTGGTTACTGCCCCCCTGTACACCCGATACATCAAAAAGAAAGATGAGTTTCGAGTGCATGTGTTCAACGGAAACGTCATCCACATTCAACAAAAGAAACGAAAGCTGGATGTGCCCGACGACCAAGTTGACTGGAAAATCCGGAACCACAAGAATGGATTTGTATTTGCACAGGAGGACGTCACCGCCCCCGATGATGTGGTAGCCCAAGCCGTCAAAGCTGTAGATAGTCTACATCTCCACTTTGGTGCTGTGGATGTCATCTGGAATGAGCATTTGGGTGAGGCTTACGTGTTGGAGGTGAACACAGCGCCGGGCCTTGAGGGCACCACCCTGGAAAAGTACAAACAAGCTATATTGGAGATTTGCCATGTTTGACATAGGTGATGAAATCGTACTTTGTAACTGTGATGACGACGACCTTAGAAACTTCGGATGTCACGAGAACATCATGGTTGGGGGTATTTATGAAATAACCTCGATTAATGAGGAGGAAGGAACCTGCCATCTAAATGTGGAGCATAGTGGTAATGTTATGATGGATTGGTGTGGGTTGTTGGGTGGTGTAAAACCAGCAAAAGTTAAATCAATTATTGATGATGACTCGATATACGAGTAGAGGAGAAATGGTATGGTAACAATCGGACACGATGGCGAGTTCTTTCTCGTCCGCGATGGTGTTGTTATTCCATCACAAGATATTATTCCGGGCACCAAGTCGATGCCTTATCAGATGAGTAAGGGGATGTTGCATCGGGATAACGCAATGGGTGAGTTTGGTACACCCCCAACCTCAAATGAGGATGAGTTCGTACAGCAAATCATCGACGCTAAGGATGAAATCCAGAAAGTGTTGGACACTATCGGTGTCGAGATGTTGTTTAAACCTCACCACATCTTTGAGCCACACCAGTTGATGCACCCGGAGGTTCTCACCTTTGGTTGTGAGCCTGACTTTGACTGTTATACTCGCACCATTGGTAAGGCACCAGATGCTACTACTGTGGGTGGATTGCGTAGTGCTGGTGGCCACATTCACTTCGGATTCAAGGTTGAGCGCAGCGATGATCTTGAAAATACTATACTGGCCTTTGAGCAGTTGGTCGGATTGTATTCTGTAATTCACGACGACGACACAAAGCGTCGGGAGTTGTATGGTCAGGCGGGCCGCCACCGACCCAAGCCCTACGGCGGTGAGTATCGCGTGTCCAGTAACTTCTGGTACAACTCAGAAGATCATATGCGCCAGATGTTTCGCCGAGGCACTGCGGCTGTGAACCATCGTCGTGAGTTGGCTGAGAATATGGAAGTGGAGTCAGTACGCAACGCTGTAATGACGGCAATCAATACCAGTGATGCCCCACTTGCACAACAACTTGTTGAAGATTTGCACTTAGAGGAGTATGTAAATGCCGCTTAGTTACAATGATCTCTCACTAAAGGATGCTAGGCAGTGGTTCAATGACTGTGTAGTTATTAAAGGCTCCGAGCTTTTTTATGTGGCAGGGATTGGAGAGTCGGCTGATGTTGGGCTTGAGGAGAATCCCAAAGGGGATAAGTATGCAGCCCACCTGACACAAGGCTCTGCCGAAGGCGCGTGGTTCCCACTTTCAGATATAGCACCATACTGGCCACAGGAGCGGCTGATTAACGTGGGCCGGGAAGCCTTATTCCTAAAACGCACTGCCGACCGGCAATGGTCGCGCTCTTTGCGTAGGACTAATGCAAGCCTGCAAACCCTTCACTCCGCTGCCGAGCGTAAGGTGTTGGCTTTGTCTCATATGAATTTTGGAGAAGAACGGGTTCTAAAAGGATTGTCTAGGTTGGACTATCCGAGCTACTCGGAAGCTTTGGAGAAAGTTATGAGTGGTGAGGTTTGGGGTGTGGCCTTCTCTCCCAACTACGCCATAGTTTCTCACGCAGGGTGTGCTGAGCCAACACTGCATTACAAAGAGTGGGCGGTAGGTACTGCATCTCCTCGTGGAGTTTTACTGGAGTCCGTTGCGTATTTCCTTGCGGACGAGCTATCTCAATTTGTTCCCACATTGGAGGTGAAGTGATGAATGAACCCATCAAATTTGGGGCGGTGGTAGGAAAATTACCAGACCGGCGGGCTATAGTCGAAACTCCCTCACTAGTTCTATCTAACTGCTACGTAGGGATTGAGTTGGAGTTTGAGGATGTACCCCAACCGGAAAACTTTGAGGACATTCTTTACTTCTGGAAGTACGATGTTGATGACTCATTGCGTGGAGACTACCCAACAGAGCTTATCCTGCGCCACCCATTAGCTGGGGTGGATGTCATTACAGCACTGGAGCAGATTAGTAGTGCTGTGTCCAGCGGGGAAATGGAAACGCCGACCATCAATGAGCGCACCTCAACTCATGTACACATTGATGTGCGAGACTTGTCAGGCAAACAGCTCCTCAGGTTTTTGCTCCTATCATTCATGTGCGAAGAGTTCCTTCAGAACTTCTGTGCCGACTACCGCAGAAACAACTTGTACTGCATACCTGCATACAATTGTGGTGATCTGCGTGACCGAGCTAGCTGCTCTATACCAGTCACCGGGGATTTATCTGACGACTTCTTACCACACGCACTTCATAGTGTAGCTTCTCGGTATCGTAAATACTCCGGTATAAACTTTAGGACTGCGGCCAGCTACGGCAGCCTAGAGTTCCGGCACCTAGAGGCAACCTACGACAAGGACAGGTTGTTGTTGTGGATTAACCTACTCCAAAGCCTGAAGAAGTTTGCAATGCTCAACGAAATTCCTCTGGAGCGATTCCCTGAAACTATATCCAACTCCGGCCCTATGGGCTTTATTCGTGAGATATTTGGTGAGCTATATGAGCCACTGATGTCAGCAACACCAGAAGATGTGCGGATAGCAACTCTGTACCGTGGTCTGAGGACTGCTCAGGAAGTTGTGTACGGACATGCCTTGGACATCGCCCACCACCGAGTAGTTTCCGGCGAGGTGTTAAATCCACAATGGGTTGAGGATTTTGGTGAGACTAAAACTCGTCGAGCTAGCCAATCTATGGTGGCTAGCATTGGTGGAGTACAGCGAAGCTATATTAAAAACTTCTTAGGATTAGAAGTTGATGATGTGGAGGAGGAGCCTTCACCATTCATGAACCCGAAGGCTACCGTCCCTTCCAGCCTCCACTTCGACTTAGAAGTGCCGTCTGAATTATCTTACGAACAAGGAGAGTAAATTATATGTGTGGACATATCGGTACAGCAAATCTGGCACTCACTAGCCCAGTGGGTAGAAAGAAATTCTTTATGCAGGGGCTTTATGTAGATGCTCTCCGTGGATTTGATTCCACTGGAGTAGCTTTGGTGGACAACACCAAGCCCTCAGACGTAGTGACTTACAAACGAGCCATTCCCGCATCGGATTTTGTATATGCTCGTCAAACAGTGAAGCTTATGGATTGCTTCTACAAGTGGGATGTTGCAATAGGCCACAACCGGGCAGCAACTATAGGGCGAGTCATGGACGACTTCGCACACCCGTTTACTCACGGCGATATAACGCTGGCGCACAACGGAACATTAGCCACCAACACCAACTTGGATGGTAGCTTCGAGGTGGACTCCGAGGAGATTGTGTACACCATGAGTCAGACCTCGGAGAAGGAAACTCTGGAGCGCATCAATGGTGCATACGCTCTGGTGTGGTATGATGCTGGTAAACATACCGTAAACTTTGCTCGAAACGCTGAGCGGGATTTTGCTTACACTGTTTCCACGGATGGTAAGCAACTCTATTGGGCATCAGAGTCTGGTATGCTTGAGTGGTTGCTGCATCGGAATCATATCAAGCACGGGGATATTTACGAGACTACTCCGGGCATGTGGTTGTCGTTTGATATGACTGCTGCCACGTTCCCCGAAAAACCAGAGGATTGTACCTATACCGAGTTTGAGGTATACGAACCAAAAAAGCGATGGGGCAGTCCTGCGGCTGGTGCCGGACTGTCGGGGGGTGCCAATACCCAACATACTGCCACTGGTAAACCTAGTACAGACTCCCCAGCAGTCATTGAGTCTCGTAAGGTTGTTGGAGCTGAGCGTGGTGATTATGTTGCTATCTTAGTGAGTCATAACGACATCACCAAGAATACAGCAGGCAGCTACAACATCATCGGCGCTCCCACCATGTTGAGCTTCACGAAGAACGGCGAGGAACGGAAGCCTACGGCCAACGTCTACAGCATAGATGAGAAGCTGGTGTCTCAGTGGATTGATGAGTACACTGATCCCGAGACTGCCTCAGTCAGCAACTTCATTCTGTATGGCCTGATTCAAGGCATCGGGTACAACAACTCCCGTAAACCCGGCAACCTTCGGTACTACCTTGACCCATCATCACTATTTGATGTAGTATCTTGTAAGGAATACCTAGAGCAACCAGAGAGGTACTCATGGGTAACTCCTATCATGGGCAACAACCTAGCTCCCGGAGAGGAGGACGATCTTAATGATGACATCCCGTTTGAGAAAGATGACGACGAAGGTAACATAAGTTACTACCCCGGCCCAGATAAATCTGTCCTGCGAGCTGAGGAGATGAAGGAACTACTCAAGGATGGGTGTGCTGGCTGTGGCCTAGACCTTGAGCCGGAGGACTTTAACGAGGGAAAGTTCCTGTGGCAGTCTGGGTATCCAATCTGCTACAACTGTTTCGACGACAAAAGTAACAACATCATCTACCTTCCACACAACGAGAGGTAACTACTCATGTATAAGCTGGACGACACACAAGACAACACAAACAAACAGCACCTAACCGAGGTTAGTCAATTATCCCCCCTTCGGTGGTTTGCCGTTTCCCCAACAGCTAGAAACGAATTCAAGCGCCGATCACCCTCCTTCAAGTGCCGTGATTACTTGAATGATGTAGTGACTGCGAACAACACAGGACAGACGATCTCGGAGTACGGTTATATCGCTGAACCTGGAACATGTATAGCTAGGAACGGTGATTTTGTCGTGGGCATTACGTTCTCAGTAGACCAAGAACACTACGTCGAGCTTCTACGTAAACGCATCAAGGACTTCTTCAACCCTATGGAGTCGCGGTTTGGTCTTAAACAAACCAAAATCCACAACACTGACGTGGCTGGACACTACATATTGAGGACTGATAAGTTCTGGCGAAGTGCTGGGTACGTAGTCAGCACATATACTGCGTATATTCGCATGTTGACGTATATTCCCGAAGATATTCCAAAAGTCACTAGTCTACAACATCTGCATAAAATAGTTCTGGCGAAGGCCTCAGGAACAACAGAGTGCTCCTTGGTGGGGGAGTACTTAGTGGATCAGGGACTATTCCAAGAAGGCACATTGTTGGCCCTAATGTTGACTGCTAAGTCATTTACTCCACCCAAACTTCCGTGGAATACCAAAACCTTCGAGGTCGTCAATGGTAAGCTTAGGAGTAAACACGAAGTGCCCGGAACTGGTTTCTATAACGGAACGCAGGTTCCCCTATTCTCCGTAGACCTATCGCAGGTACATAATTGGGGAATTAAGTCTGTTTTTGCAGGCACCTTTACCGTCCAAGCGTGGGTCGAGGATTTAAAACTTCGTGCCTACGTCCTACAAAGGACGTCACATAGCAAGTTTATGGAATTCTATTCCCATGATAATCACGACAACGCTTTCGCTATGGCAGCATAAGGAGATTTAACATGAGTACATTAGTAGGTGTTTACGGCACCCTCCGTAAGGGTTTTGGGTTACACAGTATCCTAGAGGAGTCAGAGTTCATCGGAGAATATTCTCCACAGGTTCCATACCGGATGGTGAATGTGGGCTACTACCCAGCCCTACTACCAACCGAGGAGAACAACCCCATCACCTTCGAGGTGTATGAGGTGGATGATTCTACCCTCCACCGCCTGGATTTGGCAGAAGGTGTACCCACTCTATACCACCGCCAAGTGGTTGATATTGAAGGACTTTCTGTTAACATCTACATCTTCACAGATGTTGAGTGGGGAGAGGGACTCGAACCGATCCCTAGTGGGAATTTCAAATCCTTTCTGGAAGCTGTCTAAACCATTAATTTATTGTAATGGAACTATTTGATGATTTTGTTGTCAAATACAGTCTTTAATACTTATTGAACAAACAAGACAAAACATAGTTGTTAAGAATGTTTTGGATTGGTTGTGAGATTAGTATTACCCGACAGTGTAACTAAGGTGCTGACTATACCTCAGCGCCTTGGTTGCGCTTCGGTATTATAAAGGAGTATTTATATAATGAGTAAATATATTGATGTGATGGATTGTGAAACCGAATCCCTCGATGTCCTAGAGCACACTGAAACATGTCCAGATTGCGGAGCATTAGTAACTGACGGCGGTGTTGAGTTCTGTCTTGGAGATTCCACCAACTGCTCCAACGATCAAACCGATGAGTACTCCATGTACTCCCACAACCCGCTAAATTTCAACGATTGAAGGAGTTGGGAGGATGAAATTGAATCTTGAGGATGAGCAAAAACGTCTAGCCATGTATGAGAAATGGCGCAAGGCGCAACGCATAAACTATCCAGAGTTGTTGCAGCAGCGCAAACTCGTCACCGCCCTAGAGCAGCTAGAGCAGGCGCGGGAGGCTTT
>NZ_JBFHDY010000012.1:0-53173 GCF_041584495.1 Zhongshania sp. | reverse complement strand
CCCCGAGTGGGTAGCTCGATTTCTTGGCCACGCCAGCACCGAAATGCTCTTCAAAGTGTATTCACGGTATATACCCAACCTGACAAGACAGGACGGTTCCGCATTTGAGCAAATGCTTGGCGTACAGGATGAACGGCACGCCGCCCAATAACACAGTAGGGATAAGGGGAAATATTCATGACCAATGAAACAAACGATACCAATTTTATCGCTTTGCTCACCCTAGGCGATATGCGCTTACTCAACATCAAGGTACCGGAACATCTTGCAGACGATCCTGATGACGCTGTACTAGGGCTGCCACGCAGTGCCGCACTTATCCTCGCGGAACGCATACTGAACATATGGAAAGTGCCTCAGGGAGACATAGCGGTATTTCTGGCTGATATCGCTGATGAAGCATTAAGCAACCTCCTCGTTATCTATCAGCTACTGCAGGTCCTATTTCCCAGAAATGAGCCAAGTAAGTATGTACACACAAACAATAAGAACTACGACGACCGGACAACGTGGCAAGCAATTCGGGACGGCGAATCGCTGAAGGTCCGCAAATACCTAGAGCATAAATCGCTTGGCGGCGGCTGGTAGCCCCGAATGGCTATGCGCTGCTCCAAATTGAATATCCATCAACGACAACACCAATTTATACGAAACAAAGATGATGGCGCTATACGCCAACAGGAGACGCTATGAACACATTGACCAAAGAGACTGCCCGCTCACTAGCAAAAATAATCAACAGCCGTCTTTCGACCTGCTACAACGATGATTTAGTCGCTATTCTCGGTACTGGCCGCGAGTCGAATAATGAACAAGCCGTACAATCATGGCTAATGTCTCGCTTCGCCCACATCGAAGTCGGGCGTGCTGACATGCTAATGGAATACGCGTCCGAGGTACTGACTCAACACCTCGATGACATACGGCTAGAAGTGGCCATTGGCGTAATAACCGAGTTACCGCTACAGCCAAGCTTTATTCCAGCGAGAGCCCTTACTGAGCGTGAGCTACACTGCATTGCACGGTCGATCTACCTGTTGGTTTTGAGGCAAGGACCGAGAGACTATTTAGACACGCTGATCGAATTGGTGCTGGGAGGCGATGGCAATACTATCGACAAGATCGCCGCATGGATACCGTCACAAATCGAGGCTTACACTTACTTCCCTAGCGAGCTGACCTTACCCTTAGCGCAGAACATGATGCAAAAGCTCAGGCAGGCAAGTGAGTTTTATTAAAGTTTTACAACTTACCTCTCAAGGAAGGCTTCAGGACACCACTAAATGCCTATACTCTTCGAGTCACCCGACCCGACGTCAGCGTTCGGGATCTACATTTACAAAACTCGAGTGGAAATAAATTACGTAATTGGAGCTAAATGCCAACTCCAAACAGGCTGTTAAAACCTATACGCCTTGAACTCGCGACTCTGCGGCAACATGATCACTTGGACTTGATCACTATTTGGTGTTTTTCCACAAATTCGGATGCAGCCTTCATATCACCAAAAGCATTTAACAACATCTCGGACGCGCGATCTTTAACGTCTTTGTCTTCGCTCGACATTAATAAATTAATCCATGTACTCACCAGAGCGATCGGAGGCTCTTTACGTTCATTCACTTGCATACCTAAATATCAATTTCGTGAAGATCAGACCAAGTTTGAGCTGAGCCTATTGCCCTCTACTCGCCAATTCTATAACGAAACGAGCAACAGTCGGAACGATTTTTGCTGCTAGCTAATAACCTTTTAATAGTTAAGTCATATAGATTTATACATCATAGAATGCTGATTTATAAATCCATATTATCGAAAGACTACAACTACTTCCTTAAAATCCAGACACCACCAATACAACACATAAATTAGTAGACAATAGATAAAATTGTGTCATTATGTGTTAAATTCAAAATATCAAGCAAAGCTCTTAAGCTAGGATCAAGAATGCGTCACGACCGCTAAAGCCACATGTCACGGTAAAAATCTAGTACTCACGCATCTAAATACTAAAAGGTTATTCAGCACAGAACTACGTGGTTTAGCCATTACAAATCGAAAACAAACCAACAACAGGAGCATCAAAATAATGAAACAAATCCCAAAAATCGTCGCAAGCGCTTTTCTTGCCAGCCTAGCCACTACGGCAAACGCGCAGTTTTCTCTCATTACAAACCTAGCCAGCGACCTGAGCACCACACTAAATTCCATCCCGATTGGCGAACTACCGATGATCAGCGATGCATTCACAATCGCTGGGCCATCTGCTATTAGCGAGGTTTCCACTACCTTACTGCCAATACTAGTGGACTTACCCGGAGCAAATTTACTTGTCGGCCCAGTAGTCCCCTTGGGCACGCAGGCCATCGGCATCATTTCTCCCTATTTCGATAGCCTCCCGCTCACAGAGTTACCGGGATTAAGCATACTTCCCGGCGGCGGGCTATAGTGACAAAAAGCACCAGCCTTCGATTGCTAGCCACCGCAAAATCGTATCGATTTGTGGCTAGCAGTTGAATTCCTGCACGTAATTCACTGCTATATATAGAGGTAATTTATGGGTATCGGCGGAATCAGTATTTGGCAACTGCTTATCATTTTGGCCATCATCGTATTGCTGTTTGGCACTAAAAAACTCGGTAACCTAGGTAGCGACTTAGGCAGCGCATTACGCGGGTTTAAAGACGGCATGAAGGGCCTAGATCAACAATTGGCACAAGACAGTGAAGAGAAACCGTCAACTGCCTCATTAAAAGAGAGCAAAAGCGAAGCAGACCAGGCAAGCACCAGCCCAATAGAAAATCGAGCATAATCGATCATGTTCGATATGAGCTTTCTTGAATTACTGGTCGTCGGGATAGTCGGCTTGCTGGTTCTCGGCCCAGAACGGTTGCCTGGCGCAATCAGGACGGGGTCGCTTTATGTTGGCCGATTGAAGCGTGGCTTTAACAAGTTGCGCTTTGAGATTGAAGATGAAATCAACGCCACAGAAATACGTACCAAGCTGAAAAGTGACGCAATATACCGAATCGATGACGATCTTGCCGCGTTAAAACAGAATTTTCATAAAGCTATTAATAGCGAACCTGACGCAAGCACTGAGATCGCCACAGGCGACAACTCACGTTCGGCAAATAATGAAGTACGAGAGTTATGATTGCCAACGCGGAGAGTGACAAGGCTACTAACCTTACCGCGCATTTAACAGAACTGCGTGATCGGCTTTTACGTTTTCTCGTCGCAATGCTTATATCTACATTGTGCTTAATGCCGTTTTCACAAGATATTTACAGCCTCATTGCCGACCCACTTTTGCAATACCTACCGGAAGGTGGAAGTATGATTGCAACTGAGGTTACGTCGACCTTTATGGCACCACTGAAGCTTGTGCTATGCACAGCCTTCGCGTTGTCAATGCCGGTTTTTCTATATCAGCTCTGGGGATTTATATCACCAGGGCTATACCGAAAGGAACAACACCTCGGTATTCCACTGCTAATTTCCAGCGTATTGCTATTTTATATTGGCATAGCCTTTGCTTTTTACGTAGTATTTCCGCTCGTATTTAGCTTTTTTAGCAGCGCTACACCGACAGGCGTTTCTTACACCCCCGACATATCACTCTATCTCAATACCGTGCTTAAGCTATTTCTGGCTTTTGGCCTTACCTTCGAAATTCCTATTGCTACGGTACTGCTCATTACCAGTGGTATAACAAGCAGAAAAGCATTAAGTGAAAAACGACCGTATATTATATTGGCCTGTTTTGTAGTTGGAATGGTTTTGACACCACCCGACATCATATCTCAGGCATTACTCGCGGTACCGATGATCATGCTATTTGAACTTGGCCTACTCTTTAGCCTTTTGATTAAAATCAAACACTCCGATTAAATTTAAACACGCAGTTAGCAAAAAGCAATTTTCATCTTTACCTCCAACATGCGGGGTTACAATGATGACCAACCATATCTACTAATGCCAAATACCCAGCCTAAAACCTAAGGAATCTCTTACATGGACACCGCCCGTTTGCCAAGTAAAGGGTTCTGACAATATAAATCGAATGCAGTCTTACATCCGGCCTATTGATGAGCATTCAGCGCTCTGGCCCCAATGATATTTGCCGACAGGGCCCTATCTGCACATCGAGGTCTTTCCTCAAGAGATTCCTCGGGTTTGACCCGCCGCGGTTCGACCGTACTGTCATTGTCTTTACCTGTGCAATCGTTGGCTGTACTTCTCTCTTTTAGCCCTTGTTAACCCTTGCTTCTTTATTTTGCTGTAGCGTGATAACACTCGTTCCTGCTCAGCAATACCCAGGCAATCCTTGCCATTTTATTCGCCAGCGCCACAGCCCCTTCATTGGGGTGACAGCGCAGCAATAATTGCTCCACCCAAGGATTGCCGCCAGGCTGCCCCAGCGCTAACCGTCGGCGGATATGCCGAATCACGGCTCTGGCACCATGGATGAGCAACCCTCGAAGGTAGCTATCCCCTCGCTTACTGATTCCCAGTAAACGAGGCTTACCGCCAGAGGAATGCTGTCGAGGCACCAATCCTAGGTACGCTGCCAGTTGCCGTCCATTGCGGAAGCTTTGGCCATCACCGACTGTCGCAGCCAGTGCCGTGGCTGTCTGCAAGCCCACACCAGGAATGCTGGCTAAACGC
This sequence comes from Zhongshania sp., assembly GCF_041584495.1. GTDB lineage: Bacteria > Pseudomonadota > Gammaproteobacteria > Pseudomonadales > Spongiibacteraceae > Spongiibacter. The sequence continues at coordinate 48,502 of NZ_JBFHDY010000012.1, read as the reverse complement.
TGGCTCTGCTCTGCCTGCTTATGCCAAGCCTGCAGGTATACCTCCAAATCATGAATCTGCTCCACCAGTTGAAGGTACTGCGTTCTGAGTGTTGCTACTGTGTGACGAGTCAGCATCGGCAGCCCATTGTCACCGTCTTCCAGCAAACTCGGCAATTGCCGAAGTAACACACGCTCTCCTTGAGCAAGGACAATACCGTACTCAGATAACAGCCCTCGCAGGTGGTTGCTCACGGCCACCCGCTGTTTCACCAGCAGGCGGCGCGAATGGTGTAAATGCAGCACCGATTGTTGCTCAGGGGACTTCTCAGCCACAAAACGCATTGAGGGTCGCTGTATGGCTTCGCAAATTGCCTCCGCATCATTGCGGTCATTTTTGTTGGCTTTGAGATAGGGCTTAACAAACGCGGGCGCCATCATTTTGACCTCATGTCCCAGTCGGCGAATTTCTCGTAACCAGTAATGCGCACCTCCGCAGGCCTCCATGCCCATCAAGCAAGGGGGGCAATTGGCAAAAAATGAAAGTAGCTGTGAGCGCCGCAGGGTTTTCCTTATAGCTACTTCCCCGTTGGCTGTTATGCCATGAACCTGGAAAACATGCTTTGCCAGATCTAAACCAATTACGCTAACCTCATTCATAACACCGTCCTCTCTGCTAGTTGATTGTCGAAACTCAACTATGGCACTTAGATGCCGATTCAGGGAGGGCGGTGTCCATATCATCTGCATAACCCCAAAAATTTGCGATAATGCCGGCATCATCCATTTTACTCGGAATAGTATATGAGCCAATTCACCTTTGCCGAAGCGGAATACCAAAATAAAAATCGCAAACCCGCCGCGAGCGGTTCCTTGAAAAAATGGATGCACAGATTCCGCGGGTAAAGCAAGAGAAAAATCTATGGAAATACTACCCGAAAGTCGAGAACGGGAGCCCACCCACCTCCCGGGGAACAGCGCATGTAAGCAGGAAAAATGCAGCTTACAGGCCATAACGAGAGGCGGAATTTTCTGTTTCGTAGTTTAATGGACGTGAAAATTCATGTTTTGCGAAAACAAAGCGATTTTGCGGACCGTCCCTAACAGTTAATATCTCAAGCCTTACCCGATACCCCCCCCATTCAAATATTACGCTTAACTGATCCAAGAACAAAATCAAGATATAAATATTACCCGGTAGGGGCAATATAACTCAATGAAAAAGCCCGTTTATCTCAGATCGTAATGAAACATTAATTCGTTATATGGATAGGAGATACGCAAACGGGATATATATGCATTTCCCGTTCATACTACGATACGCCTACTAAAATAAATTAGTTAGTAGGCGGTAATTGTAATGGCTCAATATAATACTTATAACCACGTTGAAAAAATAAAGAATAAGGACTCCAAACGATACCTATGGTGGCTTCCACTGTTGGTAGCAGTGTCACCGATCATCGGTATAAAAATATACGAAGCTACGGGTAACCCATTATTCCCATGGCTTACCCCTATTCTTTGGTATGTATTTATCCCACTAGGGGACCTTGTATTTGGTAGGGATGATGCAAATTACCGAGAAAGCAGATCAAACGAGATTGAGAACGATGCGTTTTATAAATGGCTCGTATTCCTTTCCGTGCCGCTTTTTTATGTGACCTGGATATATTCTGCTTGGTGGCTAGCTACTGTTGCCAATAGCACTACAGCCTACTTAGGTGTCACTATCGGCGTAGCTTTGACAAATGGACTTGCGTTGGTAGTTGGGCATGAGCTAGGTCACAAGAATAATCGACAAGAAAAGAATTTGGCCAAATTGGTATTAGCTGTTCCAGCGTACGGCCATTTTTCTGCAGAGCATAATAGAGGTCACCATAAAGATGTCGCCACTCCTGACGATCCAGCTTCAGCTAGGCTGGGTGAGTCGTTATATAAATTCATTCTTAGAGAGATTCCCGGCGCATTTGCACGAGCATTTCATGATGAGAATATAAGACTAAAAAGAAAAGGAAAGTCAGTATTTAGTATTGAAAATCAAATTCTTCAATCGTTTTCCATTACATTTCTTCTGTATGGCGGCGCACTTTACGCATGGGGACCAGTAATACTTCCATTCATCCTGATATCAACATTGTGGGGATGGCAATTCCTTTCTACGTCAAACTATATTGAGCATTACGGCTTATTGCGACAAAAACAGGAAGACGGAAGATTTGAGCGGACTCGCCCAGAGCACTCGTGGAATGCAGATCATATTGTATCTAATATTATGACATTTCATCTACAGCGGCACTCAGATCATCACTCACGCCCTACTCGTCGATATCAAGTCCTTCGAAGTGACGATGCCCCACAGCTACCAACAGGGTATGCGGGGTGCTTCACAATGGCCTACCTACCTTTCTTATGGCGCAAAGTGATGGATCACAGAGTTTTAGAACAATATAACGGCGATATTTTGAAAGCAAACCTAGACCCAAAGAAGCGCGATGCCTTAATAAGAAAATACGCTAAGTGAGGTAATGATGAATAAATATATCTGTCCAGGCTGTGGCTACATCTACAGCGAAGATTCTGGAGATGAATTTGAAGGATTTCCCGCAGGCACTAAGTGGATCGACATTCCCACCGACTGGGCTTGCCCCTCCTGCGCAGTGCGCGACAAACCAGATTTCAAAAAAATAGAAGATTAGGAACTATTTTTAATGTTAAAAAAATACGAATGCATTGTATGCGGCTTTATATATGACGAAGAAATCGGCATTCCTGACGATGGCATAGTGGCGGGTACAAAATGGGATGACATCCCTGAATCTTGGACTTGTTATGAGTGTAGCGCACCGAAATCCGATTTTGAAAATATGGAGTGAAAATAATTCACAATGAATATTAATAATAAATTAAATCATGCAATTGTGGCTATAGGAATTACATTATTTTGTGGCTGCACAGGCACAGGCACAGGCACAGGCAGAGACAATCGCACTAGTGCGAAACCTGCTAGCACTGGCACTGAGATTGAATCTATTGACTGGCCAATGCACGGAAACGACGCTTACGAACAGCGCTATTCGGTACTATCGGATATTAATACCGATAATATTTCTAAGCTTGGACTCGCATGGTACCAAGATCTACCAGAAAATCGAGGGCAAGAAGCCACACCAATTGTGATCGATGGTGTTATTTATACTACGTCTGCATGGAATCATGTTCATGCTTTCTTAGCCGAAACTGGCGAAGTACTTTGGGAATATGATCCCAAAGTTCCTAAGTCCACAGGAGTTAAAGGATGTTGCGACGCGGTAACAAGGGGCTTGGCCTACCACGACGGGGGAGTCTATCTAGCGACATTAGATGGCAGACTTATAGCGCTTGATGCGGAAACCGGTAGCATGCGCTGGAGTGTGAATACTGTAGATAGCTCTTTGAACTACACTATCACTGGAGCCCCAAGAGTTGCAAATGGGAAAGTATTCATAGGTAATGGGGGCGCAGAATATGGTGTACGGGGATACATCACAGCTTACGACATAAACTCAGGGGATCTAGTGTGGCGTTTTTACACTGTCCCTGGCACAAAAAGCCATGAAACAGGTACAGAACCACAAGCTTTAATGGATGAAACCTGGTCAAAAAGTAACAGTCCATTAGAAAAAGGAGGGACTGTTTGGGATACTATCGTCTATGACCCCGATACAAATAGCCTACTCTTTGGCGTTGGCAATGGCTCACCGTGGAACCCGAATATCCGGTCGCCCGGCGGAGGTGACAATTTATTTTTATCCTCTATAGTTTCTGTCAACGCTGATACCGGAAAATATAAGTGGCACTATCAAACTACTCCAGGAGAGGCGTGGGACTTCACAGCAACCCAGCCAATTGTACTAGCTAATATTAATATTGACGGTTTAGATCGAAAAGTCGCAATTCAAGCGCCTAAAAACGGATTCCTATATGTCTTAGATCGAACCAATGGGAAATTGATTTCAGCAGAGAAATTTGTTGACGTTAATTGGGCATCACATATTGATAAATCCACCGGGCGCCCGGTTATAAACCCAGACGCTCAATATTGGAAAACTGGCAAGCCTGCTCTGGTTAAACCGTCCTGGATGGGAGGTCATAATTGGCACCCAATGGCTTTCGACCCCAATTCAAATACACTTTATATCCCAGCCCAAAATACTTCTTTCCCTTACTTGGCGGAAGACGAACAAAGCCCTTCTAAACTGGCGGTAAATCTCGGTGTAGATACGAAAGCGGCTAATTTACCAGACGACCCAAAGGTTATAGCTGCAGTAAAAGATGCTACATCTGGCTCGCTACTTGCCCGCAACGTTCTTACCGGCGAAGATCTTTGGCAAGTAGAGTATCCTGGTGTTTGGAATGGTGGCGTTTTAGCTACAAAAGGAGGTTTAGTATTTCAAGGATCTGCTACGGGTTATGTAAACGCTTACAACTCAAAAAATGGTCATCTATTATGGCGCTTTAATGCTCAGACCGGTGTTGTTGCGCCTCCGGTGACGTTCAAAGTAAACGGCCGACAATATATCGCAGTGAACGCCGGGTGGGGGGGGATCATGCCACTTATGACTGGTGTTTTAACTCAGGATGCCGCGCAAGGCTACCCAGTTAATAAAAGCCGCCTATTGGTTTTCAAAATTGGAGGCAACACCAATTTACCCGACGATAAACGAGCCACCTTGAAGATACAACCCTCTACACAGCTAGGTGACCCAGCCGCAATTACGAAAGGGTTTGAGATTTACGACCGGTATTGTATTAATTGCCATGGCGCAGGAGCTGTTGGTGGCGGTGTAATCCCAGACCTCAGATATTCTGGATTTAACAGGGCACCTAACGCATGGCTTTCAGTTGTTAGAGATGGAATCTTAGAATCTAGAGGCATGGTGTCTTACAAGGATGAGCTGAGTGACGCAGACATAGAAAGCGTACGGCAGTATATCCTAGGGCGAACTAAGTACGCCAAAGATAGCGGCGATGATGAGCGCCCTGCTCGATGAAGTTTTTGATTAAGCCATATACTTAATTGGATACTACAATTTATATCTGACCTCTAGTTAATAAAAAAATTACATAATAGGATTAACCATGAGCTTTTATGACGATAAAGTTTTACCACACATTTTAGATAAACTCTGTAGTCAAAATTCAGTCATGAGTTTGAGAGAGCGAGTGGTTCCATTAGCTCGAGGTATAGTACTCGAAGTTGGAATCGGCAGCGGTATTAATTTACATCTATACAACCCTAGTACCGTCGATTTTGTCTGGGGACTCGAGCCCTCAAATGGAATGCGACATAAAGCGCAACATAATATTAACAAGTCCCCAGTCAACGTAAAGTGGTTAGATCTTCCTGGGGAAGAAATCCCCTTAGAAAACAATAGCGTTGACACTATTCTGCTCTGCTATACTCTATGCAGCATCTCTAATAGCGCTAAAGCTCTACAGAAAATGCATCGAGTTCTAAAGGAAGATGGAATATTATTATTTTGCGAGCACGGCAAATCTCCGGAAACTGATATTGCAAAATGGCAGCAACGGGTAACACCTACATGGAAAAAGATTGCCGGTGGCTGTCATCTTAACCGGCCTATTCAAGAATTGATAGCTTCTTCCGGCTTTGATGTTATTGAAGTAGAAACATGCTACATGGATGGATTCCCAAAGATAATGGGCTACATGTATCTAGGGCAGGCAAAAAAAATTCCAAAATAAATTTTACAACCTTAGGCTCAATAAAAGGCACCCTTTAATGGAAATTTATTTTACTCTCTGCTTATTGATCACAATGACTATTTATTTTTATGAATAAAAATTTTAATCTGATAATGGATACTGTTTTTAAAAACAGCGTTGACCCTGATGAAGCCTGCTCTTTGGTAGGATCAGTCTATCAACCACACAGGCTTAATTTGTGCCGCACGTCCGATCTGCTATCCGCAAATATGGAGCACCGCTCAATTTCTGAAACATCCTTAAGTCGATTAGCTTACAACGCAAACATCCACATACAATCTGAACCGTTCCAAAATTTCTATTTGGTAATGCTACCAGTTAGCGGTCATTTTAACATTCGCCAGAATAATATAGAAAAAACCGCCTCGGCCGGAAATCCCGTAATATTAGACACAGATAAGAATATTGACATGCAATGGTCTAATGATTGTGAAAATATAATATTTAAATTAGATAAAAATCTGATCGATCGCACTCTGCTGGAATCTTACGGGGTAGAAGCGAAACTTGCCGTCGCATTCAACTGCACAGATGGGGAAAAAAGTAATCTAGATAAGTTCTCCATTATGTTAAATAATTTTGTTATAAACAACCCATATTTAAGCGACTTACAAAACAACTCCGAAATGTTTAAAAATATTGAAAGAGTTCTAGCTCTATCCTTGCTATCTGGAAGCCACAGCCATGTTGAGGATATTGAAAAAATAAAGTACAGAGTACTTCCAAAGGTAATCGTTAAAGCCAAAGAATTCATGGAAGAAAACTACTCAAAAAAAATCACCGTTCAAGATATTGCCAACCACGTTTGTATTAGCGCTCGCTCCCTTCAAAAAGGGTTTGAGCAGTATGAGTGTTCGACCCCAATACTCTACTTAAGAAGGCTTCGCTTGAGAAGAGCCCGAGAGCTCCTTGTTTTTTCACGACGTGAAAATGTTGGAATTAAGATTTCCGAAATAGCAATGCGCTGTGGATTCTACCACTTCGGAAATTTTAGCAAATTTTACTTAGAAGAATTTGGGGAAACGCCCTCTGTAACACGCTCTGGACGAAAGTCCGCTTTATAGCTTCTGCACGCAGAGCTCCTATGGTTTGCATTCGATAATGCGCTACCCCCTAACTAAATTTCTCCTTAGAATTTCCCGTTATTATTTTGCCATGCATCCCGCGCTGGAATCTCTTCGACCACGTCCCAGTGCTCAACTATTTTTCCGTCGGCTAAACGGAACATGTCATAAAAGGCAACGTCATTACCATTGAAGCGCCCACCAGAAGCGACCAGCGCAAAGTTGCCTTTACCTAGCACCATATGCACTTTGCTATAGGCTACCTCTACGCCTTCTTCTGCCCACTGACCAAAGGCTTCTGCAAGACCATCCAAACCGTCTCTAACCATGGGGTGATGCTGAATATAGGTTTGGGCACTGACAAATTCCTCCGCCCTAGACAAGTCTCCCACCATCAAAATATTTTCTACAAATGCGCGGGCCACTAATTTATTGGCAGCAGTACAATCTATATCTACGATCTCAACGGGGCCGTCCAGTAGGCTGCGACCGCTGGGATTAGCTGGCATAAGTGGCTGTGCGTTATCCCAATGCTCAACTACGTAATCACCCTCAAATCGAAATATATCAAAAACCGCTTTTGCGCCGCCAATATCTATCTCACTATGGGCAACAACGTAGTCTCCATCTTGAAATACCCGCTTTGTTGACACTTTAGCCAGACCATCTGGCAGTGACGCCACCAGCCCACGAAATCCTGCGGGGCCATCAGGCACATAGAGATTATGTTGAATATAAGCCTTGTCATCGATAAGGCTCATTGCATCCGTATCTTTTGTCTCTATCGCTTTAAGTAAGTCTACGACCTTGGCTTCACGAATATTCATATTTCAGTCCTCTTAACTTTCATCTCACACGCTAAACGCGCCCATAAATACTCACCAAAAAATGATTTTAGTAAGTAAATCCTTATTAATGTAACAAAAACTGTTACATTAATGTGCAAATTTTTTAGCGGGACTAGCCCGCTATCTCTACTTTCGCCACCAAATCTCTAATCGTTACTTTTCCGAGAACGGCCTCAACCATGCATTGTGTACTCGAAAGCACTCCTCCTAAAAGCCCTTCAATATTACGACCTACAGGACACTGGGGATTAGACGTTGGGTGCACCCGAAACAACTGCCCTTCCTCGTCTACGGCCCGCCATACATCGAACAAAGTGATACTGCTGGCAGGTCGAGCAAGACGGACGCCGCCACTGGCGCCACGCTCAGAGCTTGTAATTTTCGCATCGTTTAAGCTAATAAGCAGGCGTCGAATTAGCGCCGCATTAGTACCCACGCTGGATGCAATCAACTGGGACGAGATTGGTCGCGTCTCATCCAAGCTAATAACAGTTAGTACATGTACCGCTACTGCAAATCGGGTATTGCTCATAATTTTAATCAGACAATGTATTTGTAACCATTATGATTACTTATTATTGTCTGTCAAGTGAAGCGCGCTATTTTTCTGTATAGCATCTTATTCCGCCTTAACTAGGCTTTAGCTGGGCCTTGGCTAGGTACTCAGCGGCTTTGCTTTGCAATTCGCGCCCGTCCATCAATACACCCTGTACTTGATAGGAGCGCCCACGGAATGTTGCTAGCAGCTCGGCTCGCTGATTTACAATACTGACATCGTATACCCCTGTCCGCTTGCCCCGTGATAGCTCCTTTGCTGTAGCAGTTAATCGATCCCCAAGTTTAGCCGGTGCAATATAGTCGATTGTGCAAGCTTGCCCAACAGTCACTGCATTATAAGTATTACAGGCAAACGCAAACGCTGAGTCGGCGAGTGTAAAAATATACCCGCCATGACAGCTATCGTGGCCCTGTATCATCACATCGCTAACGATCATACTGAGCACTGCTTCGCCAGGTACTATCGTGTCTATCACCATTCCCAGCGCGCGCGTTGCTAAATCGCGCTCATACATTAGCGCCGCACAAGATTCTGCTAACTGTTGTGGCGATAATTCAACGGTACTTTGCATTAACAATCCCCAATAGCCTTAAATAAAAAAGGCGCATGACCCAATACTTAAAAAGGTGATGCGCCCAATATCGGTCTAATAATCGAAATAGCGACTAGCCCCATTTGGGCGTCGCGAACTTAATTATTTCTCGTCAAAGCTAACAACCACCCTGTCGCTTATTGGATGCGCCTGGCAGGTAAGAATAAAGCCACGCTCAACATCTGACGCATCTAGACCATGGGTAATATCTTGATCTACCTCGCCCTCTACAAGATGCGCTTTGCAGGTGGAGCAAACCCCACCCTTGCAACTGTATGGCAGGTCTATTCCGTTATTCATACCGGCATCTAATATATTCTCGCCGTCAGCAGCAAGGTCAAAGCTACTAGCCCGACCGTCGGCAATGATCGTCACCTCACTGGTTTTACCCGCATAGGTTTTAGCCCGAGCGTGATGCTTTTTAACCACTGTATCGGCATCTTCGGCCGAAGAGCCAAATAGTTCAAAGTGAATATTATCGTCTGCAACGCCAAAACCACGCAGCCCCCTAGACACCTCAGAGATCATCGACTCTGGACCACAAATATAATAACTATCGAACTGACCAAGTGGCAGTAAGCGTTTGCTTAAGGCCGCGCCTTTGGCGTTATCAAGACGGCCGTTAAGCAGATCGACACCTTGATCTTCACGACTCAATATATTCACCCAGTGAAAGCGGGTCATAAACCGATTTTTCAGGAAGCTTAGCGCGGTGCGAAACATCATGGTGTTCGTGCGCTGATTACCGTACAAAAGCGTAACTCGGCTTTCAGGCTCTACTTCTAGTACCGACTTAATATTCGACAACACCGGGGTAATACCACTCCCAGACGCAATAAAAAGATAATTGCTCGCTTTCGCTGGATCTAGGGCCACACTAAAACTACCCTGCGGCGGCATAATTTCTAGCGTTGTGCCCTCCGCAAGCTGGTCATTAGCAAAGTTAGAAAATTTTCCGCCTTCAACTCGCTTAATAGCGATTTTCATACTTTTATCGTTTATACCCGAGCATATTGAATAAGAGCGCTGTATAGGCTCTCCGTCGATTTCAGCGCGCAGAGTTAAGTATTGACCTGGGCGGTATGTAAATGTGGCAGCAAGCTCTGAAGGGACCTCAAAACTCAGCACTACGGCGTCATCGGTTTCTTTTGTACTGCGCGAAACGGTAAGCGGATGGAAATAATTGGCCTTCATGCCCCAATACCCTCAAATAAGCTAAAGTAGCTAAATATTTTTAAAATAATCAAATGCTTCACTGCAGGCCTTGCAACGGTAAAGTGACTTACATGATGTAGAACCAAACTCACTTATTACCGCCACATCCATTGAATTACAGTGTGGGCATTGAATTCCTATATTCGAATTTTTACTGGGCGCAATTCCGTAATCCTGCAATTTTTTACGCCCCTCAGACGACATCCATGCAGTTGTCCAGGCTGGCGACAGCTTAGACTCAACCCGACCATTCACGTACCCCGACTTTTGCAATGCAATGAGAATATCTTCCTTCATTACATCAACAGCGGGGCAACCAGAATAGGTCGGGGTGATCGTTACGAGTAATTCCTCGCCCACTTTTTTTATATCTTGTAATACACCGAGATCCCAAATACTAAGAACAGGTATCTCAGGGTCTTTTACTGCGTCTAACAGATCCCATATTTCTGGAATATCAGACTCACGTCGTCGCCTGCGACGCTGGTACTCCTCCAATGGCAAAAGCGGAATAAGCTTGCTGTCTTTCATGGCGTTATTCCCAGGCTCTACCAACGACAGCCAGGATAGGCACGCTGCACATATTGCAATTCAGCTAACAAATGCCCTAGGTGCTCGGTATGGAAGCCAATACGCCCACCTTTAACTGCCCAACTTGCCGGTGGCAAAGTCACATTCGCTTCAGCAAAAGTTGTCGATACCGAACTAAACCAACGGTCAAATAAGGTACTGCGATCAACGGCAACGCCAATTTCACACAAGTCACGCTCAAGATCGTCCATCTCGAACAACTCGGTGGTATAGCCCGTCAACTCATCTAAGGCCGCCTGCAAGCGACGACGACTTTCGTCTGTGCCGTCCCCTAAGCGCAACATCCACTCGCGACTACGACGCAGATGATAACTTGTCTCTTTTGCCGACTTAGCAGCAATACCAGCAAGATCACTGTCTTTTGAATTAAGCAACTCAGCAAGAAATAAGGCCTCGTACTCATCCAACAAATATTGCCGAGCCAGCGTAAACGCGAAATCACCACGCGGTAGCTCATGCATCAGCAAATTGGTGAAATCACGACAATCTCGCTGGTAGGCTAGTGAGTCCTCGGTACTGCCGTTACCACGCAATTGCGCGGCATAATTTAAAAAATTACGCGCTCGCCCCACATAATCTAGGGCAACATTCGTTAGCGCTAAATCTTCTTCTAAAAATGGGCCATTGCTACACCACTCGCTTAAACGGTGCCCCAATACCAAGGCGTCATCGCCAAGTCGAAGTGCATACACGCTTATTGCTTGATCTATATCTCGTTCTTTCATTGCCGACCTCACATGCTGTTCACTTCATCAGGAAGCTTATAATGGGTAGCGTGCCGATACGGCTTGTCATCAAGCGGGTCGTAGAAGCTCTCGCAATCACTTTCTTGTGACGCACAAATATCCGATGACTTAACCACCCAGATGCTCACGCCTTCGCTGCGTCGTGTATAAACGTCTCGCGCATATTCCAACGCCTGCTCCTGATCTTCAGCATGCAGGCTGCCGACATGCTTATGGTCTAGCCCGCGACGAGAGCGAAGGAACACTTCGTATAACTTCATATTTACGTTGTCAGTCATGATTTTCTCCTTATGCAACTTCTCGGCTGCGCTTTTTTTCTTCGTATGCACAGATTGCATCTCTAACCCAAGACCCCTCATCGTGCGCTCGACGGTGATGAGCAACTCGCTCGCGATTACAATGGCCGCTGCCGCTAACGACGCGATCAAACTCCGCCCAGTCGATTTCGCCAAATTCAAAATGACCACGCTCTTCATTCCATACTAAATCTGGGTCTGGCAGAGTGAGCCCGATTGCCTTAGCCTGCTCCACACTTTGATCGACAAACTTCTGACGTAGCTCATCGTTTGTTTGGCGCTTTACCTTCCATTTCATGGATTGTGCAGAGTGCGCAGAAGCTGCGTCGTGTGGGCCGAACATCATTAATGATGGCCACCAAAAACGGTTAACGGCGTCTTGAGCCATGGCCTTTTGCTCGGCAGAGCCCTCCATTAACGTCATGAGGATGTGGTAACCCTGACGCTGATGAAAACTTTCTTCTTTGCAAATTCGTACCATGCTCCGTGCATAAGGACCATAAGACGTGCGCTGTAGCGAAACCTGGTTAACGATTGCTGCACCATCTACCAGCCAGCCAATCGCGCCCATATCTGCCCAACTTAATGTTGGATAGTTAAAAATTTGCGCGTATTTAGCCGAGCCATCGTGAAGCGATTCAATTAGCTCCTCACGCGTTATACCCATGGTTTCCGCTGAACTATAAAGGTAAAGGCCATGACCCGCTTCGTCTTGTACCTTTGCAAGCAAAACGGCTTTGCGGTGCAATGTTGGCGCGCGAGTAATCCAATTACCCTCCGGTTGCATGCCGATCACTTCTGAATGGGCATGCTGAGAGATCTGGCGAATCAGATTTTTGCGATACTTCTCCGGCATCCAATCTTTTGGTTCTATTTTTTCTTCCGCATCAATACGCTCTTGAAAATGCGCATTCAAACCTTCTAACTCACTTGAGGAGAGTTCTTTTGAATCAAACTGGATCATTTTAGTACTCCTTTTAATTCCTTAAACACGCTCGATTACAATGGCAATACCTTGGCCTACGCCGATACACATAGTGCAAAGTGCATAGCGCTTTTTACGTTCGATCAATTCATAAACAGCCGTAGTGACCAAGCGCGCCCCGCTCATTCCTAATGGATGACCTAGCGCTATGGCGCCGCCATTTGGGTTAACACGCGCGTCGTCTTCGGCGATATTTAATGCTCTCAATACTGCTAGGCCTTGCGCCGCAAATGCCTCATTTAGTTCAATAACATCCATGTCAGCAATTGTTAAACCGGTCTGCTCCAAAACCTTACGGCTTGCCTCTACTGGTCCGTAGCCCATAATTCTTGGTGCCAAACCACTTGCAGCCATGCCCAGCACTTTGGCTTTTGGTGTTAAACCGTAACGACTAGCTGCCTTTTCCGACGCTAACAATAAGGCGCAGGCGCCGTCGTTAAGACCCGAGGAGTTACCTGCCGTTACTGTTCCGTCCTGTCGAAAGGGCGTTGGTAATTTCGCTAGGCCTTCAAGGGTGGTTTCAGCACGGGGGTGCTCGTCGCGGTCAATAATTAGCGGCTCACCTTTGCGACGCGGAATGCTCACCGCAGCAATTTCACAGTCGAAACGACCCCGCGCTTGCGCAGCCGCCGTACGCTGTTGCGACACATAGGCAAACTTGTCTTGATCTTCCCTGCTAATATTAAAATCTGCCGCAACGTTTTCTGCGGTTTCGGGCATGGAGTCCACGCCGTACTGGGCCCTCATTGCTTTATTAATAAAGCGCCACCCCAAGGTGGTATCAAACATTTGGCTATTACGGCCAAAGGCAGAATCGGTCTTTGAAACAACGAAAGGAGCGCGGGACATCGACTCGACACCGCCAGCAATGACAAGCTCTGCTTCACCTGTTTTTATTGCCCGCGCCGCGTTACCCACCGCATCCATTCCAGACCCACACAGACGATTAAGGGTCACACCAGGCACGTCGACCGGCAAGCCCGCAAGTAGCGCCGACATCCGCGCCACATTCCGATTATCTTCACCAGCTTGGTTCGCGCAGCCGTAAAAAACGTCATCTACCTTCGACCAATCAACGCCTGGGTTTCGCGCTATTAAAGCCCGCATTGGCACTGCACCGAGATCATCCCCGCGCACTGGCGCTAACGCGCCACCGTAACGGCCAATTGGCGTACGCTGGGCGTCACAAATAAAAACATCTCTCAAGCTTTTCAATTTCTTCTCCTAAACCCTTAATCGCGCTTACACTCTTGTAATTCTTACAGCGCCAGCGTCGCTACTAGATAGATTATTCACCACGAAATTCAGGATTGCGCTTTTCTATAAAGGCAAAGACGCCCTCTTTGTAGTCGTATGTTTTACCAGCGCTGCGCATCAGCTCCTTCTCTACCTCGAGCTGCTCATCAAGGCTATTGGTGGCTGACGATAGGAAGGCCTTCTTAGTAAAGGCAAAACCCCGTGTTGGCTGAGTCGCCATCTGCTTCGCCAGTGCTAACACGGTGTCCATCAGGACTTCGTCGTCAACAACTTGCCAAATCATTCCCCAATCTGCGGCCTGTTCAGCAGACACCTTAGGCCCAAGCATCGCGAGGCCTCTGGCCCTTGCCATGCCGACCAGACGCGGTAGCATCCACGTACCACCTGAATCAGGAATTAGACCTAGCTTTGCAAAGGACTCAATGAAACTTGCCTTGCGACCGGCGATAACAATATCGCAGGCTAAGGCGATATTTGCGCCCGCACCGGCGGCGACGCCATTAACCGCACAAATAACGGGCTTTTCCATGTGGGCAATTAAACGGATTAAAGGGTTATAGTAATTCTCTACTGAATCACCCAGATCGGGCATGGTGTCGCTAGGTGCAACGGCACGGTCATTTAAGTCTTGCCCGGCGCAAAATCCGCGACCATTTCCGGTAATAACAACACAGCGAACAAGTTTGTCTTCTGCCGCTTGGCTCAGTACTTTGCGCACCTCGCCATGCATTTCCGCCGTAAAACTATTCAATGAGTCGGGTCGATTAAGGCGCAGCAAGGCAACGCCATCTTCTACCGTGAATTCGATATTTTCGTAATTCATAACAATTCTCCTCGCTCAAACTTCGCGGCGTTCAACCAGTGTCAGAATGTCGTAAATAGCAACTGCAACATCGTGCTGATTGGTGACCTCGATAGCCCACGCAACAACACCGTTAGCTTTCTCATCGCCGCGGGGTGTTTTCTTGATCTTCTTCTTAACGGTCAGTTTGGCGCGGATGGTATCGCCGATGCCCACGGGCTCGATAAAGCGCAAATTATCTAAGCCATAGTTTGCAATAACAGGGCCTTGTGAAGGCTCAACAAACATACCGGCAGCCGCAGAAATCACAAAATAGCCATGCGCCACGCGCTTGCCAAAGAAGGAGTCTTTGGCGGCAATTTCGTCAAAATGAGCATAGAAATGATCGCCACTAACACAGCCGAAATTCACGATATCGGCTTCAGTCACTGTGCGGCGGTGGGTTATTAGCGTTTCGCCAATTTGTAGATCTTCAAAGTATTTTTTGAACGGGTGAACGCCATCACTCTCTACCACCCCACCGCGATGATATTCAGAGGTAATAGCAGACAGCATATTAGGAGAACCCTGCAACGCAGTGCGCTGCATATAATGCTTAACCGCGCGCAAGCCACCGAGTTCTTCGCCACCACCAGCACGACCAGGCCCACCATGAACCAACATCGCGAGCGGTGAACCATGACCGGTAGATTCTTTAGCGCAATCGCGGTTAAGAATATGAATTCGGCCATGCCAAGCTGCTGCTGCCAGCACCAACTCGCGCGCTTCGGCATTGTCGAAAGTAACCACTGAAGCGACTAAACTACCTTTGCCGAGCTGCGCAATGCGAATTGCATCGTCAATGCTGTCGTAGGGCATTACGGTACTTACCGGACCAAAAGCCTCGATCTCGTGCACTAACATTTTCTCAAAAGGCTTATCGCATTTGAGAAGAGTTTTTGGGAAAAAGGCGCCGACTTTATTATCTGCACCCACTAAATCTAGACAGTCGCCACCGCCGTAGACAAGCTCACATTCTTCAGTAAGACGTGCTACCTGACTACGCACATCCTCAACCTGACTCTTGCTTACCAAGGCGCCCATGCGAACACTTTCATCACTCGGATTACCAACAGTGATTTTGTCTAGCCGCGCACTTAGCGCCTCGATAACATCGCCCATTAAGGCGCGTGGCACCACAATTCGACGAATAGCCGTGCATTTCTGACCGGCCTTAACCGTCATCTCTTTAACAACTTCTTTAACGAACAGGTCAAACTCGGGATCGTCCTTTGCTACCGTCTTACCCAGAATGGCGCAATTTAGGGAGTCTGCTTCCATCGTAAAGGGAATTGAGTTTGCGACAATATTTGGGTGAGTCCGCAACTTGCGGCCGGTACTGGCAGAGCCTGTAAAGGTGACTAAATCTTGTTCATTGAGGTGTTCAAAGAGATCGCCAACGGAACCGCAGATAAGCTGTATAGCGCCTTCGGGCAGGAACCCACCATCAACAATCGCCTTAACCATCGCTTGGGCAAGAAAGGCATTAGGGCTGGCGGGCTTCACAATAACGGGAACACCGGCAATCAGGCTAGGCGCGATTTTCTCGAGCATACCCCAGCACGGAAAATTGAAGGCGTTGATGTGCAATGACACACCACGCTTAGAGGTTAAAATATGGCGACCGAGGAAGCTGCCACCCCGCGATAGGTTTTCAACGTCGCCCTCAACCGTCATTACATCATTTGGCAGTTCACGTGTTGCGAGGCTGGCATAGGTAAATACGGTGCCTAAACCACCTTCTATATCCACCCAACTGTCGGCACGGGTTGCACCGGTTTTAGCCGATAACGCATAAAAATCTTCTTTATCCGCCATTAGCTGCTTAGCCATTGCCTTGAGTGCAGCGGCACGCTCATGAAAGGTCATGGCCCGCAGTGCAGCGCCACCAACTTCTCTGCCGTAACGCAATGCCTGCGCAAAATCGACGCCGTCGCTAGAGACATAACACAAGGTTTCGCCGCTTACAGCGTCGAACGTTTCCACGCCTCTACTTTCGCCTTCACGCCATTCACCGGCAATATAACTGCTGAGCTTCATAAACCAGACTCCACTGCTGTTTTTATTTGCAACACAAGGTCCCACTAGAACCCCCGAAACTTGCTTCGAGACCCATGGGTTTAATTACTCGATATGATACACATATTAATATGATACACAATAGATGCTTCAAACTACTTTTTGTGTAACACTTTAGACAATCTCAAGCTGAATTAGCCATAAGCACCGGAGCGCCCAACAATGTCCACCAATGCAACAAATACATTAACAGCCGCGATATGTTATGAACGTCGCGGAAAAATTGGCTTAATCTCAATAAACAACCCACCAATAAACGCCATATCTGCCGCCGTGCGAGAAGGCTTAATCAGCGCCTTAACAAGGGCCAAAGCCGACAAGGTAAGCTCCGTACTTATTTACTGCATGGGTAAAACCTTTATTGCAGGCGCAGATATAACCGAGTTTGGCAAACCACAAACCGGCCCGACTCTGCCGGAAGTCATTTCTGCAATTGAAGAATTTCCAGTACCAGTGATCGCCGCGTTACACGGTAACGCCTTAGGCGGCGGCCTTGAAATAGCAATGGCGGCGCATTACCGATGCGCCGCGCAAAATACCAAACTCGGCCTCCCAGAAGTCACACTTGGACTGGTGCCAGGCTCCGGCGGCACCCAAAGATTGCCTCGCCTCATTGGCGTTGAAAAAGCACTTGCGATGATTTCTAGCGGTAAGGCAATTTCCGCAGATGAGGCCCTGCAATGCGGTTTAATCGACCAAATTATTGCAGCCTCACTACCAGAATCCGGTATCGCCTACGCCAAGGAACTTATCGACAATGGCGCCAAAGTTCGGCCTACCAGCGCACTGATTGCGTCGCCCGTAGACGAACACTTCTTTGAAAATAAAAAGAATTCCTTGAAACCGACGGGAATACTGGCGCCAGCTTATATACTCGAACTCATTGAGCTCGCCACAAAAACCGATATTCATGAGGGCCAGCGGGTAGAAAGAGAGCGATTTTTAGAATGTCGCAGCTCTGCGGGTTCTGCAGCCCTACGCCATATTTTTCTTGCCGAAAGGGCCTGTACTAAGCTCCCAGATATTGCGCCATCCGTAACACCTAGACCAATTAATAAGGTCGCCGTCATTGGCGCAGGAACGATGGGCGGCGGCATTGCCATGTGCTTCGCAAGCGCCGGCTTTCCCGTAACATTAATAGAAACGGCCCAAGAAAATCTCAATCGCGGCCTAGATCAAATTGAGGCTAACTATAATCAATCTGTAAAACGCGGCCGCCTCAGCCAGGATCAACTTGCGAAAGCCATTAGCAATATAAAACCCAGCTTGCAGTACGCTGACATTGCCGATGCCGACCTAGTGATTGAGGCAACCTTTGAAAATATGGATGTAAAAAAGGCGGTCTTTTCCAAACTCGTCGAGGTTTGCAAGCCAAACTGCATCCTTGCCACTAACACCTCTTATTTAGATGTTAATACCATCGCCGATGTCACCGGACGCCCGCAAGACGTTATCGGCGCACATTTCTTCAGCCCCGCAAATATTATGAAACTCTTGGAAGTGGTGCGAACCCAAAAAACCGCACCTGAGGTGGTCATGAGCGTTATGGTTATAGCTAAACGCATCGGTAAAGTCGCCGTTGCCGTTGGCGTATGCCACGGCTTTGTGGGTAACCGCATGCTCAAGGCCTACGCCCGTCAAGCTCAGCTCTTACTGCTGGAAGGCTGCACCCCAGCGCAAGTCGATACCGTAATACAAACCTGGGGCATGGCTATGGGGCCCCTCGCGGTGGGAGACTTAGCCGGTATCGATATTAGCTACCGATCGCGACGAGATCAGGGTATTTGCAGCGGTAGCATCGCCGAGTTCGCGCTCCCCGACTTACTGGTTGAAATGGGCCGTCTTGGCCAAAAGTCGGGATCTGGCTATTACAATTACGAGCCGGAAACCCGCGCACGCAAGAATGACCAATCTGTACACGACCTTATTCAAAGCATAGCAAACCAGTGGTGCATTACTCGGCGAGAAATTTCAAATGACGAGATCATTGACAGACTAAGCCTCGCCCTCATCAATGAAGGCGCGCATATACTTGACGAGGGCATAGCGGCTCGGCCAAGCGACATTGACGTAGTCTACGTAAATGGCTACGGCTTTCCGAGGTGGCGCGGCGGGCCAATGTATTTG
Source organism: Zhongshania sp. (assembly GCF_041584495.1). Classification (GTDB taxonomy): domain Bacteria; phylum Pseudomonadota; class Gammaproteobacteria; order Pseudomonadales; family Spongiibacteraceae; genus Spongiibacter. Next base: position 29,555 of record NZ_JBFHDY010000012.1, on the reverse strand, counting down.
GCGGATAAAATAGGGCTTGATAAAGTGGTGCGCAAACTTGAAATACTTCGCGAGCAAACCGGCGATACGTGCTGGGAACCTGCTAAACTACTGCACAAACTGGCCGCAACCAGCCAAACACTAAGCTCGCTTAACAATTAAGCGCAACTCGCACTTATCATGAGCCTTTTATCGTCAACAGTACACATGCGATGATAGGCTCAGTTATTATCCGCTATCGACCTGATATTCACAAATAATTCTACGAATTTCAATTCTCAATAGCAGCCCCTTCAATCTTGAACTACTACGACAAAGCATTTCATAATTAACTCATGGTAGTGATAAACTAAGCCTCTATATAAGTGAAAATTTAAGCACACTTGTAGCTGAACTTATTCAGGGATAAAAATACGTGGCGGGAAAAATCAGCGAAATCGACAAATGGGTTAGCAATTATATTAAAAAAAATGACCCGCGTTCAAAATCATTACTCATCACCGTTTTTGGGGACTCTATTGCTCCCTATACACATGGAATTTGGCTGGGTGATTTAATTAATCTTATGTCCGCTATCGGTGTAAACGAACGACTGGTACGCACCAGCGCATTCCGTCTAACTGATGAAGGCTGGCTATCGTCGGAGCGGCGCGGCCGAAAAAGCTTTTATACGCTGACCCCATCTGGCACCAAGCGCTTCGAAGCTGCGTATCAACACATTTACAAATCCCCAAACCTTAATTGGGACGGTAAATGGACACTCGTCATTATTCAACGCAATAACGAGTCAACGCCAGAACGCAGTGAGTTACGTCGGGATTTAGAATGGGATGGTTTCACCTTAGTCACCAATGGCGTTTTCATTCATCCAACGGCGTCGGTTGAGTCAGCCAAAAAGATAGTCCAACAAAATGGCTTTGATGACCTATCTATTATTCTAAGAGCAGAAACCGGAGCGGCCGACGAAAAGATCCAAAATGACCTAAAAATAAGGGGAAATTGGAATCTTGAGAACGTCAATTCACGCTACCAAAATTTTATAAAAGAATTTTATTCCGTCAAAATACTTATTCAACGCTACAAGCTTACACCAAAAACAGCATTTCAAATTCAAACGCTGATGATACATTCATTTCGTCGAACCAATCTCCATGACCCTCAACTCCCGGAGACCTTGCTACCATCAGACTGGCCAGGACAGAAATCATTTGAGTTGTGTCGCGAGATTTATCAGCACACCTGCCAACTATCCCACGAATACGTCAGTGAATCTGCCGACCTCAACAAATCAATAGAGGCTGGAACGCGTTTAAATATTTCAGTAAGCGATAGATTTAAACACTAAAATTAAATTACCAGTCACTTTAATCGCGTAAAGTACAGCGCTTTTCGCGATTAAAGCAATTCTTCAAATTACATAAATACGCTTACTTGCCGAGTAGCTTATACACCCACCACAATCACAACACTGTAAAAGCTAAGCACTCAAGCCAACATCTAGCCTTAGATATTAATCTCGACCAAGTCGCTGCAAAGCAGCTTGGGTTAAATATTCGTCATAAATTGAATCATTATTTGCAGAACTAATATGTCCCCCGGCTAACTCCTTAACCTGCTCTATTCGCGTCATTCGTCCTGATTGAAATTCATAAGCATGTAAGTACGCCCATGACCAATAGGGATGCTTGCCATCCATGAATTTGGCTGTGCCATTGTCGTAAAGGCCATAACAACCATCAAAAGATCGAAACGGTTTACCCTGACGATCATAGGTCACCATGGCGAGCGGCATGCCATTTCGCACATCAAACCAGACTCGCTTTTTACTCACAGGGGAACGTGAAAATCCCGTAGGCTCAGCTTCACACACTATAGTTTCTGGCACCATTTCCACAACGCTATCAAAGAAGGTTTCACCTAGATCACCGCCGTGCACGCCATGTTCCCAATTTGAATCACTTGGGTTCCAGCCGCCAGAAACACCGGCTAATAGTGGCTGGCGACCAACAACCTTGTAGTTGCCCCAGGTATGTAAAGGATCACCCGCCGCCCACGCGTCTGACAGGTACAAAGCCGAGCCGGGAACTAAAGGTTCAAATCGCTGGTTGCTAGGAAATTGACGTATTCTTCGAAAGCTCGGCACATAACCGTATAAATCTGGCAGCTTGTGCTGATCATAATCCCATATATTGAGATAGCTCGCCCCTCGCTCTGATTCCGGCGAGGTATAAACTACCGTATTAAAACGCAATTTATCGATATGCTGCTCCCAATACGGCTTTGGGTCCAGCACTAAGCGTCCGACAGGAGAAAGTTCAGCCCACACCAAATCATATTCGTAGTCTACCTTGCCAGTATTGGCCACATCGTACTCTTTCATGGCGTAAAGACTTGCATCGTGGCGCCCCCACGAAAGAGTTAGCCCCGCGAACAACTCCAATGCATTCTGTGTACTGGGAAAAGGATGGCCCCCTATCCATGGCCTGCCGTCGTCGTTTACAACATTGCCCCTGTCATCAAATCGCGCGCGGCCTTGATTTTTTAAGGTGGCCTCTAAATATTCCCATGGCCCGAGTTTCATCCAATCGGTGGTCGTTGACAAAACTTTAAGTTTGCGCCCCATGTTCTTTACATGGTGATATTTCGCCGGTTCTAAAAGATGCTTTACATGCTCAACATTGGCTGCACTGATCATACCACCGGTGCTAATTTTTCCCTTTGTATAGGCATCAATTGACAAAAGCTCATCTGGGTAGGCTTTATCTATTTCGCCAGTTCTAGCAATCGTTGACCATAGTGGTGCCAACACACCTGCGCCAACAACCGAGCCGCTGTATTTCAATAGATCTCGACGATTAATACCCGATATCCAACGCGCCATACTAAAATTCTCCACAAAAAAAAGCCGGCAATATCTAATTGCCGGCCAAACGGGGCAATCTAAATTCCCCAAATAGTCCCAGTCCCTCTGGAAAACACTTTTACAGCTGGTATGAAACCCTTAAACCAACTTCTTGAACGTGATCGAACGCCCGCATCAAGGTATCACCCGAGTCACCACGTAGATTCGATTTTACGTAATTGTAGAAAAGATCGACGCTAACGCCACTACCGGGATTCCACTTTATAAGTGGTTGAACCAGAATACCGCCCCGAATGTCATAGAGAATTGCCCACTCAGCAACATACTTTTTATTTGGCCAAGGTTGAAAACCGGCAAACACAAGGTAATCAGCACCGGAAATACCGTCAGACCGCTTATAATCCGTATTCCCAACATTACCGCCATAACCACTTAAGTGCAGGCCGACCAAATCACTTTCACTGCGGTGCATATACTGTGCGACAAGATACGCCGACGGAAAATTTTCACTCCAGCGATGCCACTTTTCAGCAACCGCTGTAAAAATGTATTCATCAGTTTTTAAGCCATTCTGAGCAAGATCTGGTGTTGTAAACACTCGTTCAGGCGTGTACTGAACTTCAACATTCACAATTACCTGATTCCAAAATGATTCGTTATCATCGGTTTCATTTACAAAACTCGCACCTAATCCAAACACATTTTCACGATAGTAATCACGCTGTACATTCCCTCGAATACTACCGCCAGCCCCAAGGAAGAATGTGTTCAAAAGAGCTGCGGCTTCAGTTTCATTTGCCACTGGCGATGCGAACACGTCACGTAAGGCGGGAAAATCGGCAATGGCTCTATTCAAGACATCTATCCCGTCAAGGCGAACACCCGCGGCACTAGAAAACCATTCTTTATCGCTGTATACGCCGCCAGGCCCAACCGTGAACGGAGTATGAGATAGAGCCTCTCCTACACTATCGTATAATCTACAAAAATTATCGTAAGGATTTTGAGTAGCACTACACTTAGGCTTTGAAGTGTAAGCCCCCTCCACCAACGCTCCTAGGTTACCACCATGAGGCGTAAGCCCCTTGTTTATACCACTTTCAGCCCACCGAAAAACACCCAATGGGTTGTAGCGGCTAACCGCCATCGCTTGCCAGCCAAAGTTGCCGTAATCAGCTTTGAATCTAATACCAAAATCCAGCTCTTTGTCGTATTCACCAACGTAGTAATTATCGAGTGGTTTATAGAACTGCGCAGGAACTACGTTGTACTGGCTATTAGGGTTTGGCAATACATCTGGCTGAAATTTACCAACAAATGCGTCTGCGACCATATTACTGGTAGCTTGCATTGTCGCTCTAAACGCTAGTTTCGGTGTACGCTCATCCTCGTATTCTTCAATGGCTCGATCAAGAATCAAATGACGACGCAGGTCTAAACCATTTGCAACATCTAAGGTACGGAAAAAAACTGCCTGTCCCCACGCAATTTGTTGATTACCAAATCTAAAATCAAATTTACCAGTTTTATAATTTAATATAAAAGTCGGCAGATCGACCATGTAATCTCGACCAGCTATTTCAAATGGACTAATGTTTTTTCCATTACGGTCTTTCGCTTGGTAGTAATTCATTTGACCAGTATCAGCATAGCGATCACCGCCGCCACCCGCGATTCCACCTTGATCATTCATTACATCCAACGCATTGAAACCCGGATTTATTTCTGGGTCAAACAAGGCTCGGACCTTAGCGTTAAGACGGAAGTTTCGGGTAAAACTAATATTCATTTCACCGTTAAATCGCACTATATTCTGGGTAAAGTCGTAATTATCTTCAGGGATTCGATCACTTCGGCGTATAGTATCTGCCGTATTAACAACATTCAAACCAAGTAGGCCAACAGCCGGAATTGGAACATCTCCCCAGTTTCCGCCGCCCAAATCCGGTGGCAGGTATGCTTGTCGCGATACTTCTACATCTTGGAATGGAACGCCGCTTTGGTTATAGGGGTTCTCACTTCCCGAGGTGTTATAAGCCGCGTCGACGCGAATTTGACCCAAAAAAGTAGTCTTATCTATCAATGTTTCAATAATGCCGTCTGCTAATGCCGTTTGCATACTGAGGCCACTCGCCACGGAAAGTACATAGCAAGCGATTTGACTGCGTTTTTTATATGTTTTCATGATTTCCCCTCACTCTAGATTCTTATTGCGGATACGCCACAGAGAAACTTTGCTATTAAAAAGGTGTAAGAGACAAAATACGCGCGCTGTGCCCAACCGCCACAACGCCCCCTTCACTAGATTCAGCATGCGCTAAACCGGAGTACCAATTAAGGCTGAGGTCTATAGGTTCAAAAATCGTCCAGCTCGCTCCGCCATTACTACTCTTCATCGCTACGCGCTGACCGACTGCAAAAACCTTTTCAGAATCGATATTTGTTACGGCAAAAAAGCTGCCTTTGGTCGGCGTGGACAATGGCCGCCACGTTAGCCCTGCGTCATCGGTACGAATCACCAATCCGGCTTGACCAACCGCATAGCCGGTATTGCCCGATAGCTTTAAATCAAAAAAAGTGGCGGCAATATCGCCATCTACTTCCGGATGCCTATACAGCACCGACCAACTGTCACCGCCATCATCAGAGACGTTTAGCTGACCATATTCGCCACCAACAATGATTCTGTTATCTTCCAAGACCTTTACAATATAATTAGTAGGCTCGTCCCGAATAACCGCGGCATCGCCCGCACCAGAGTCATATAACTTTGCCCAATCAGGCGCAATCGACTCCCAGCTTTCACCGCCGTCTTTGGAACGTAGAAGCGTACCGAATGCCCCAGTTGCTACAGCTAAACCGCGACTATTGATATCAACATTTAGCAGCCTCATATCGGAGCCCGTATCTGCTAGCTTCCATTCAGACGATCCGAACCGAATAATAGCTACGCCCATTTGTCCTACTGCGATCTCTCTATCACCGCTGTGCGCAACGCTAATTAGACCAAGCGTTGTAGGCGACGCCTCCTTCGTCCATGTTTTACCGGCATCACTAGTTCTCATAATCAAGCCAGCTTCACCAACAGCGACACCGGAGTCTTTATTAAAATCCACACTAAACAATCGATCTGTCGGCGTTGCCTGACTAACAACAGCATTTAGACTTTCATCTAATTCAGAGGCCAATACAGGCTCGATAAATGCCCGCGCCAATAGCACTAAAATACAAGTTGATAAACGTAACTTCATTCGAAACCTCCTTCCTTCATTAGGTGAGCAATGCGCGACACTACAACACCGCGCATGCACCTAATTAACTAATCAAGCACGTCCAAGAGACTGCAAGGCCTGCTGAGTGCAGTAAGTTTCGAACAACCAATCTTCATCTATCTGGAAGAGAGATTCAGTACCCACACCTTTCTTAGCGTGATGGGTACGCGACATACGTTTGTTTTGATGGTCGTAAATCATGACGTAAGTCCAAGACCATGCAGGCGTCTTACCGTCCGCGCTCATTACAACGCGTTTGCCGTCTTTACCGCCGCCAACAAACTGACCAAAAGCCATTTCGAAGTTTGCCCAGAGTTTGCCTTGACGGTCATAGCGAACACAGCCGCAAGGCACACTGTTACGAGCATCTACGTAAACGCGCTTCTTACTCACTGGTGAACGCGGGAAACCAACAGGTTCACATTCAGTCACGATAATGTCTGGCGCCATTTCGTACTCAGATTCCCAGAAAATAGGATTCCCTTCTTGCTCTTTTGGCTGCCAATTGTCATCCGTACCGGAGAAGTTACCGCTACATGCAATTAGCATTGGCTTGCGTTCGACAATTTTATGATTGCCCCAAGTAAGGAACGGGTCGCCAGCAGCCCATGGATCGGTAAGGAACCAAGTTGCGCCAGGAATAAGCGGCTCGAAGCGCTGGTTAGCAGGGAACTGCCGCACTCGACGGAACTCAGGCAGATAACCATACAAATCGGGGATCTGACGCTGATCAACTGACCAATTACTTAAAAACGATGTGCCGCGAACGTCGGCAGAGTTGGTAAAGTAAACTGTTTGCCTCCGAAGCTCTTTGTCATAACCTCGAAAAACCTTTCTATCTGTTCTGGCCTGCATTTGCAGTTCAACCCACTGGAAATCGTATTGGTACTCCAGCTTGCCATCGGCACCAAAATCCCACTGTTTAATCGCATAGGTGTTGGCGTCGGCACGGCCCCAGCTCATCGCCATATTCGCCCATACCTCAACACCTGTCTTTGGGCTTATAAAGGGGACGCCACCACCCCAGGGATTGCCGCTGGAGTCAACAACATTGCCTTCAGCATTAAACGTTGCGGTTCGACCTTCGGCAATATTGCGCTGCATCGCCTCGTAATAGGCATGATTGAACAACTGGCGTAAATCCGTGGTAGGCGCCTTAATCTTGATACGACGTCCTGCGTTTTTTATCTGGTCATATATTGAAGGATCCAGAATATGCTTGGCATGCTCTACATTGGCCTTCGTTATATAATCCCCTACGCTAATTTGCCCTTTAGTTTGATCTTCGATGCTATACAGCTCATCGGGATACGCGCTAGTAAGCGGGATATCCTTAGCCATAACCTTTTCAATTGGCATCAGTAGACCGGTTCCAGCTCCGCAGGCTATTCCTTTTAGGAGCTCACGACGGCCAAAATTTAGATCGTATTTGCGAATATGCATAACACCCTCCGGTGAATTATTATTTACAAGCCGCAATATCTAACCGTTTGCGACATTACGGTTTTTGCCTGGATTATTAATTTTTTCGAGTATTAATTCGGTTTAGTAGTCAACTGCGCTTCACTGAACCATGCCAAGTCGATACCCTCCCCAACCATCAGGTCGGTTCGAGTAACAAATTTTGGTTTAAGTACTGACACAATCAATGGTAGTACCAACAAGGCAAGCACCATGTTGATCAACATAATTGCTGACAACAGCAAGCCCATGTCCGCCATAAATTTAAGATCAGAAAGGAAATACCACGGCATAATACCGATCAACATAATTGACGCGGTGAACATGATCGCCTTGCCAGTGGTGGTTAGAGCCTCCGTGATAGCGCGATCCCAATCCTCGCCCTGAGCATGGTACTCCTCACAAATTCGTGACATTAGGTAAATGCCATAATCGATACCAACACCAACACCGAGAACAGCCACCATCACCGAATTAATGTCAAGACCAATACCAAGCATCGACATTGTGGCCGTTAGATAGAAGTTTGCTAGAACCACTGGAACCAGCAATACCAAGGATGCGACAAAGGATTTATACATATAACTAGCAATAAAAAATATCGCCAAACATGCAAGCCCCAGCAAGATCCACTCATAGCGTTTCACCACGGAGTTCATTGCATGCTGCAAGGCAATGGTGCCCGATGCTAGTCGTACGGTAATTCCTTCATGATCTTCACCAACAGCATCTAAGGCTGCATGCGCCGCAACAAGCGCCCGATCAATAGTTTCTTGCTTGTTATCTCTATAGAACAAGGATATTGCGCTATGCTGAAATTGAAAGTCAGTAACGTCAGCGAAATTTAGCGGATTCTGGCCAAAGGCGACGGCAACACCAGCCGCATTCACCGACCTATCTGTTGGATCAAGGGACAGCCACGCCGGGTGTCCTCCCGAATACAATCGAGAGCCTTCTTCCATAAAATCAGTGAAGGATCGCGCGGCTTTAGCTGGGTATTCCTGACTTAAGGCAACGCGTAGTATTTCTTTTGTTAACCCATAAGCCTCCTCTGAGCGCGCAGCTCTTTTTTGAACATTATCGGGATCTTTGGCCTCAAGAATAATTTCTAAGGAATTAACGCCGGGAAAATGGTCATTCACATCTCGAACACCAACATTAAATTCGGAGTCATCCCAAAGTAGATTACTACCTTCAGTCGGGTTCCCTATTTCCACCTGCCTAGAAAGAATGATGACCACGATAGAGATAATGCAAACGATAGTAGCGGTTACTTTTGGAATTCGCTTTCCGGTAATTAACGAGGCCACGCCTTCAAGCACTCGCTTCTGCAGGCCATGAATACCCTTCTCACGATCACCACCAATAATATCGTCGATATTTTTAGGCGTAGGTAAGTAAGACAGCATTACAGCGATTAGCATCACACCGGTAGGAATTAGGAAAAATGCCCAGAAGCCGCAAAACAAGGCAAATCGCTGCATCGCTGGAATAGGCGCTACACCGATACACATAATAGCGACCATATCAGTGATTATGCCAAACACACTTGGCGCCATCATCACCGCCAGCGTCGCTTCAGAGGCCAATTTGCGATCTTTAAGCTCGCTAAAGATCTCATAGTAACGCTCGGTATATTGAACGCAGTGTGAAAAGGAGCGAGCTACCAACAATAGCGGAACAACCATCAAAAGGGGTTCGATCGGGGACTTTAACCAACCAACCAATCCAAAGCCCCATATTGCAGCGACTGTACTGCAGACTACAGGCGTTATCACACCGGCAAAATTGCGCATATAGAATGCAAGTGCAACAACAAGCAAACTCACTGTCACGGCAAATATGGCATAGGTTTGCTCCTGAAGAAGATAAACCCATCCGGTTAACACCGGCTGACCGACGACACGAATAGTATGACTACCATCCTCCGCGCCTTTAGCTAGCTTTTGGATTTCCTCAAAAACAAGACCATAATCCAACAAATGCTCATGGAAACCAGCTCGAATTAACGTCGATGTTTCATCAGATGAAACCAGATAAGTTCTCGCCATTGGCGAGCGCTCCACTTTCCGCTGTAAATCCTTAAGCTCCGCTTCGCCCTGCGGAATTCGATCGCCCATTAAGGGCTGCATTTCAACTCCCATTGGCGTCGCTTCTGCGTAATTCGCCTTTTCTGTGGTTATTGAAACAATCCTGTCATGGTCCACCCCCTCAATGAGATCGATATCCCGAGTAAGATCCCACACTTTCTTCAAGGTATCTTCATTATAAATATTTCCGCCATCCGAACGTTTTACCATAACGGTAATGGTTAGCGGATTCCCGAAATTTGGGTGATCTTTAAATGTTTGAACAAACGGATCATCTGACGGCAGCAAATCTGCAAAAATAGTTCTGATATCTACGCGCGGAACGCCGACAGCAAAGACGACCGTAATTACAAGGAACACACATGCTACATGTGCACGGTGCGCCAATATCCAGCTAGCTATTTTAAATCGTAAATTTTCCATATCTTTATATTCTTTTACTGGCTTAAATGAAAAGCGGACTGCATCCGCCTATTTGGCAATCTTTACATTAAGAAATCACAGTCCCTTTTTTCATTACAAGGACCTTATTCTCTCAGTTTAAAATTTACATGCTTGTTGCAAAGTGCATTTTGAGTGACGCTATGTGCACAGCCAAAACAATAAGATAAACGTAATAAATACCGGCATGCAGATGTCGGCTATCAGTCACTTACATGCACAACAGATTTACCGATGTTTTCTCCATCAAAAACTGCTCTTAACGCGTCCGGTGCATTTTCTAATCCTTCAGTAATAAACTCGACTGGCCGAACTACACCCTGCGCAATCCATGACTTCATCTCCCGCTTAAACTCTACGTGCCGATCGGTATTTAACATATCCAATACCATTGAACCCTTGACGGTCAGCCGCTTAAGTAAAATCTCATTCAAGATCATAAATGACCGATCTGGTGTAACAGGTAACTGCGTCATGGAATACAGCGCCATAAGACCACAAACGGCGATCCTGCCACCTGGCGCCATCAAGGGAAATGTTGCGTCGAATGTTTGCCCCCCCGCGGATACCACCATGGCGTCGATACCGCCATCGATGCGATCACTTAGCATGCGCTCAAAATTTTCGCTTTTATAATTAAAACAATCTGTATATCCAAGCTTCGAAACCGCTAAGCGACACTTCTCATCTGTGCCCGCTGAGCCATAGGTAGCACCACCTTTTAAGTGGCTTATTTGGCCTACCATTTGCCCAAGTGCACCAGTTGCTGCACTACAAAAAACGGTGTCACCATTTTTCACTGCAAGGACATCGTTAACCACCAAATACGCCCCGAACCCAGTCGCTCCTAGCGCACCGAGACAATATGAAGGCCTGGATATATCGTTATCAACGCTAAATATGCCGGCACCATTACTAATAAAGTAGTCTTGCCAGCCCCACAAACCATGAACTAGGTCACCAACGCTAAAATCGGGATGGTTAGAGATATCGACCCGCCCGACCGTCGCCCCGTACATCACCGCCCCAATCGGAATTGGCCTAGCTTGATCTGAAACTTTTTTAACCTTTGAAAATAAATTTGGATCCATACCCAACCAAGTAGTGCGAATTCGAAACTCGCCCTCACCCGGCTCTGGTGCCGCCTCTTCTTCTAGACGAAAGCATTTTGCGGTAGGGACCTGAAATCTAGGGCGCTCTTTTAATACGTAACGCCGATTAATGTTGGCCATAAAATCACACCTCGATCACAACAATATTAGATGTATAGAATCCACATTATTAAGACCAGGAGCATCTCTCTGCGTGCAGACTTAATGATCAGGTGTGCGTTTTAATGCATGAATATCATGGCGAAAATAATATTCATCGAAAAAGCCATTTAATTAAATAACATATAAAAAAATACCCAGCATTTGCTGGGCATAAACACTATCACTTAGAGGGGTAGAATTTCGATTAACGAGGGAGGGGTGCTATTGTGATAAATAGTTAGTGATGCCCTTCTTGAGTTATTGCCAGCGAAACGGCCCGAAACTCACTCGGTGTTTGGCCATACTGAATTTTAAAAATTCGACTAAATGTCGCATAATCATTAAATCCAATATCAAATACGATATCCGTTATTTTACGATGCCGCTGAGCATTATCAGCAAGCATATGCATGGCCAGCTCTAAGCGAGTATCACGTATTAACCTTGCAGGCGTAGTATTACTTTCCTCAAACAACATATATAAGGACCTGCGCGACATGCACATTTCAGCAGCCAAATCGTCAGTTGCAAATTCAGGGTTTGCAATATTGTTTAAGATGTGACGCTGCACTTTATAAAGTCGAGGGTTATCAAATTTCGACATACCTTGCGTTGCCGCAGAGCGGTGAAGTGCCTTTGTCGTCATGGCCTGTATGGCCTGAATTACAGTGACCATATCTTCAGACGACTCGTCCTCCCGAATAGCGACGCTAAGCGCCATCAAGGAGCCAAGCGCAGCACTAATCGACGCCCCCTTAAGCAGCCGAGTCCCACATATAGCACTGCCAATATGATCCCAGCCAGGGCACGCTTGATGAGGTAGCGTTAACACAGCAAATCGCGAGCTCTCTGCCATAGCAATTCGGTAAGGGCGAGCTGTATCACATACGGCTGCCTGACCTGGTAAAATAAGGCAATTGTTATTATTCTGCTCTAGGTGAATTTTTCCGTTAAGCTGCCATATTATTTTAATAAAACCCGCGTCCGCCACTTCAGCCAAATGTCGAGTGCGCACCACCTCTCCGTCAGATGCACTAATAGTACTAAGGTCAATCGTGTTGGCATCGCCGCCGCCAAAACGATGCGTACTGACCTCAGCCTCAAATCCACCACCACTATAGTCTTTATGTTCTAACCAGGGAAAATTATCGTGAACAAAATCCTGCCACTCACGAAAATTCCCAAGCTGCTTGGTATTTGACGGACACCAACCCAGCCTGGACATTACATCTGACTCTCTATTTACGCTTTTTATTCCATTCATTATTAGCCACTCTTTTATATTTATTTAGCGCAAGCTGATACCGAATTCACTAATTTAATAAATTTTGTAATTTAACTATTTGCTTTTCGCAACTTTCAGTGCGCGGATACCGATAATAAGCAGCGCACCCATCGCCAATACACCAAACAAGTAGGCCGGCCCTAATGCTAATGCACTAAATATATCGCCACTACCAAATTTATTGTCGCCAAAACTTAATCCGCGGTTGGGAGTAAAGTTACCAAAGAAGTAAAACCCAACATTGCCCCAACCATCTAAGATAATTATATTTCCCAGTATTCGCGCCATCTTTTCGGAGAAATTTAAGGTCGGCAACACAAACGCCACTGCAATGACCATCATCCCATTTAGTGCCGGGCCGGTATGCGCGCGCTTCCAACCGTCTGCAGTTCCAGGCACATCAAAATAGATTATATATCCTGGAATAATCTCAAACCCACCTACCAAGTTCATCCAATAGAAGACACCAAATAGCAAGGTACTAAAAATCATTAGGACACCATGACCTGACATTTTGTATTGCAAACTAGACAACATATTTATTTCCTCTAGAAAATATTGGTTTTTATAATTAAGTTAATACAGCCGTACATTATTAGTATTTAAAACTCCAATTAACTAAAGCCTGTGGAGTTGCTCATGTTTCAACCGTCGCGGCAATGACGCTAAATTCATTTTGCTCCACAAGCAAACACTGCCGAACAAAATATAGGCTTCGCTCTTATACGACAAGACAAAAATAGCCCAAACACCTCCAAGCCACTCCGCCCATATTATCATCAACTACTCGAATATATGCCTCTAACAAGAACCCTCGATCCTACCGCGAGACTATAGAGGCCAGTTGCGGCAAACGAGCATCAACCACTTACCGCTCACTTTACATGTCATTTTTAAAACTTACCACTTTTTTTTGTATCAAATAAGATGTGCCACAACGCATTCTGGAACAGCTTCACAAAAAAGTGAACTTTTAGGCTACTTTCTTTGGTTATTCAAGGCGCGATGACACTAGCAAAATACGATATAACCATTTGATTTAGTTAATTATTATAATATAACACTTGATTTTTTGCGACTTACTGCGCCGCAAATCACTTCAATTATAAACCTTAACATTGACCTAGTTATCTGCACCACTCATTTGCTTTACTACGAAGATCAATTAAATTCGCCCCATTATAATCAACACTACTAGGCGTAATTAGGGATTCAGAAGAGAGAGGGAGGGGAAACCTGATATCGCGCGCCAAATGTGGCAGGCACTTGAGGCAGCCTCGCAGATACTTACCAACATCATTAGGCAAGACCTGCGATCACTGCTTCTACCCCATGTATTGACGCTCGCCCAAATCGGCTTGCATATCGGCTTACAAAAGGAGCACTGGGAGAATATTAGTCGGTAAGGATAGTAACCACTTTTTCTTCCGTATAAGCCAAGACACCTGACAAGCCGCACTCGCGACCAATGCCACTCGATTTTACGCCACCCCAAGGCAGCCGTGCATCAATTGGCGCCCAACAATTTACACCGATGGCGCCCACCTTTAGCCCTCGGGCTAAACGGTGTGCCCGCATAACGTCGCGAGTCCAAATAGTAGCAGCAAGCCCGTACTGCGAGTCATTTGCAATAGATAGCGCTTCAGCTTCGTCAGCAAAGGGAATTACTGTTGCCACTGGACCAAATATTTCCTCCCGAGCAATCGTCATTTTGTTTGTAGCCTGAGAAAATACTGTCGGCTTTACAAACCACCCCTTCTGGTACTCGCTTTCGCCGCCCGCCAGGAGCTGCGCGCCCTCTTGAACACCCGAACGAATATAACTATTCACTCTGTCAAACTGACCTTTTTTAGCAAGCGGCCCCATTTGCACAACGCCGGATGCCGGATCTCCGACGGCAATACCTTTCGCGACTTCGGCCAATCGCCCCGCGAATTCTTCAGCAATATCTTGCTGTACTAACACACGAGACCCTGCAGCGCAGATTTGCCCCTGGTTAAAGAATACCCCCATCGCGCAACCACCAACGGCGGCATCAATATCTGCATCATTAAAAATAATCTGGGGACTCTTACCACCGAGCTCTAGCGATACTCGCTTAAATTGCTTAGCGGCTACGCGCTGTATATCTTGGCCTACAGCTGGGCTGCCAGTGAACGTAATCTTATCTACACCCGGATGCTCCGCGAGCCCCCGACCAATCACCAAGCCCGAACCAGTCACGACATTAACCACTCCGTCAGGAAAGCCGGCTTCTTTACAGAGCTTCGCCAAATGCAGGGCAGATAGCGGTGTTTCCTCCGAAGGCTTAACAACAACGGTACAACCTGCCGCAAGCAAAGGGCCAAGCTTCCAACAGGTGATCATAAAAGGCGTATTCCACGGCACAATTGCGCCAACCACACCCACCGGCTGCTGCAAAGTATAGGACAGGGTAGGTCGACCCATATAGCCGGGCGTTGGAATGGTACGCCCTTCAATTTTATCTGCCCAACCACCGGAGGTTCGTAATGTCTGTATCGCATTTGGAAGATCTAATATCGTCGGCTCGATTCCAACCCTGCCTATACAGCGCGCGTCCATATTCGCGATTATGGCGGCGTCTCGCTCGACAAGATCAGCCAGCTTATTGAGTAACTGACCACGCTCGCCACCGCTCAGTTGACTCCACTCGCCACCATCAAACTGTTGACGAGCCGCACTTACAGCAAGGTCTAAATCATCTTGCGTTCCTAAAGCAAACGTAGCAAATTCATATTCATCTACCGGACTAATAAGCGACTGCCGCCCATTATCAGACGCGGCCAATTCCAGTCCGTTTATGTAGTGATTCAGCACAAGTGGTTCTGAATTTATTAGGTTTTGAGTCGTCATCGGTCGTTCCCCTCAATTAACTCCCCATAATCTGCATGGGAAAAAGCGATTTTAATATCACCGCAATCGTGTATTTCATACTAAGCTGAACGTGCACATCACATCGCCCGTCGTGCACTTTCTTATAATTTATTCACACCACATCACTGATCTGCATTTGAGGGCTAATATTAGTGTAATGAATTACGTCAGCAATAATTTCGCGACGGTGCGGACCAAAGCCGGCATAAAAGCTTTCGATAGAATCGCTATAAATGTGGCAACATGCTATATAAAGTGGATTAGTATTCGGAGCGTCACCACATACTCCACGATCAATTGTATATTTAAGACAACTTCTTCCCATCTTCTCCTGTATAAGTGGCAGATGCCTATTTTTGTAATATTCATGATCAAATTTACCATCCGGGCTATACGGATACATAAGACTGACTTTTATCATAGAGAACTCCCAAAATAGTTATTCATTATATTTATTCTATTCTTTCGATTAGAATAGCTACGCCCTGCCCATGTTCGTCACATATTGCGCAAACCGCGAATCGTCCACCGCTGCTTTCCAGTTGATTAATTGCCGTGATTACCAACCTTGCGCCAGTAGCGCCCGCGGGGTCACCAACGGCTAGCGAGCCACCATTTGTGTTAACATAATCTGCATCTACAGGGATTTTTAGTTCACGTAAAACTGCAATCGCATTGACTGCCGACGCCTCACTTATCTCAATAAAATCTATTTGCGACAGTTTCAATCCGGCTATTTTCAAAACCTTATGCACGGCAGCGGATGACCCAAGCAAATAATCTATCGATTGCGATTCAATAAAGGCATGAGCGACAATTCTAACTCGCGGAACTAATCCGTATCGAGTAGCAGCCGATTCAGACGCTAGCAGCATCGCACAAGCGCCATCGCTTATTGGCGAGCTATTGCCAAGCGTTATTGTTCCGTCGACGCCATGAATTTCATTAACGCTACGAAATTCTGCAATCCCATCAGCCACATACCTCGCCTCGTCATTTCGAAAAATCAGGTTATTACCTTGCCCGTCGACAACCCTCACCACCATCGCTTCACGCTCAAAAAAGCCCTTATCCGCTGCCGCATGCCAACGCGCCTGGCTTCTAAAGCTAAACTGATCCTGATCGTCACGTGAAATGGAAAAGTGACTGGCCAAATATTCCAGCCTTGCAACACCAGAGACCCATGCATTTGAGCTATGCTCATTGGCTACCTTATTAGCACGTACTAATAAGTTATTACCTCGCGCGCTCTGAAAAATCGACTTAGGTATATGCAGCTGCCCGACGCTCTCGACGCCACCAGTAACAATGAGGTTTAGCTCACCCGAAGCGATAGATTTGGCTGCGCTTACAACGGCAAACAAGCCGGATCTGGACCTGCGACTTTGCACCTCGCCGCGAATCGTCTTTGAAAATCCAGCTCGCAGTGCTGCGGTACGAGCTATATTATTCTCGGCCTCCCCGCGACTGTTTTCGCAACCCAGCGTGATATGACTAACAGCCTCCCAGTCCACCAGCCTGTTTCGATTTATCAGATCGAATAATGGCAGTGCCGCCAACGCCTCCACGTCGAAAGCAGACAAGAAGCCGCCGGGCATACTGAATGGTGTTCGTACTGCACCACAAATGTAGACACTCATATTAACGAAGATCAATCACGCGCTTCGCTTTACCTACTGATCGCTCCATAGAGCCTGGCGATTGCAATTCGACATGAATCGTTATCCCCACATGAATTTTAACGAGATGCTGCAATTTCTTAACAATTTCAAGCTTACGATCAGAACTAATATTGAGAGCGCTATTATCTAGCTCTACAGCAACAGCAACTGAATCCAAATTCCCGCTCTTAGATACAGTGATCAAGTAGATTGGCGCTAGCTCAGGCAGCTTTAGCAATAATTCTTCAATCTGAGTAGGGAATACATTTACTCCGCGAATAATTAGCATGTCATCCGACCTACCAGTGATCTTTCCCATCCTACGCATTCCACGGGATGTAGGTGGCAGCAGCTGGGTTAGATCGCGAGTTCTGTATCGAATTACTGGTAGCGCCTCTTTCGTCAGCGAAGTAAAGACCAACTCACCCTCTTGTCCATCAGGAAGAACTTCACCGGTGACGGGATCTATTATCTCTGGATAAAAGTGGTCCTCCCAGATCACCGGACCATCCTTTGATTCTACGCACTCACTTGCCACACCAGGCCCCATCACCTCAGAAAGTCCGTAGATGTCAACAGCGTCTATTCCTGCTCGCTCCTCAATCTCTTTGCGCATGGCATTCGTCCACGGTTCCGCACCGAAAATACCAATTTTCAAACTTGTTTCACGCGGATCTATACCCTGCCGCTCGAATTCTTCTATTAAATTCAACATGTATGACGGCGTTACCATGATAATCTTAGGACGGAAATCCTGGATAAGCTGCACTTGCTTTTCGGTTTGGCCACCAGACATAGGTATAACAGTACACCCCAGACGCTCCGCACCATAATGAGCACCCAGGCCTCCTGTAAACAATCCATACCCATAGGCTATATGAATGATATCGCCAGCTCGTCCGCCTGCGGCATAAATACTACGAGCGACAAGATCAGCCCATGTATCTATATCGTTTTGGGTATAGCCAACAACCGTTGGCTTGCCCGTTGTACCACTTGATGCATGAACTCGGACTACCTCTTCACGCGGAACAGCAAAAAGCCCAAACGGGTAGTTGTCTCGCAAATCTTGCTTCACTAAAAATGGAAATTTTGACAAATCAGACAGTGACTTTAAGTCATCAGGACAAACCCCAGCCTTTTCAAAACTTTCTTTATAGAAGGGAATATTATTATATGCATGCTCGAGCGTTTTCTTAAGACGCGAGAGTTGTAGCAATTGCAGCTCATCTTTGCTCGCCATTTCGATTGATTCTAGCCCAGATTTTGTGAATGATTTTAAATTAGACATATTCTTCTTCCTCCTGATATAGGGCAATATGCATCAAAAGGTCGAGCCAAACATCGCAGTTGGTGCAGAGGGCCTGCTTAAGTGTGCAAACTAATTCCGGCAACACCGAGAGAGGCTTCAAGGAATTCTATGCACTCGGACCTACGAGATGAAATGTCACCAAAACCCACAGCAGAAAAATTTACTTACAAGAGGTGCGTAGCAATACACTGATATACCACGCCTAATAAAATATGTATCATTAATATTGCCTCTCCATTTGGGATTTTACGATATGACTTTTTATGCAATAGATGGTGTCACTCCCTTCCTTGATCTAAACTCGTATGTGCACCCAACAGCTGTAATAATTGGCGACGTGGTTATTTTAGGGAAATGTTATATCGGTCCTAATGCGGTATTAAGAGGAGACTTTGGTCAAATTTATGTAGAAGAAGGCTCAAACATCCAGGACTGCTGCGTGGTACACAGCTTTCCCGGCAAACAAACAAAACTGGGACGCAACAGCCATATCGGTCACAGCAGTGTAATTCACGGCTGCACGCTAGAAGAAAATTGTCTAGTAGGAATACATAGCACCGTGCTAGACAACTCATACATCGGCGCAAACTGTATCATCGGCGCCAATAGCCTGGTACCGGACTCTTTTGTATCACCGCCAAATAAGCTTATTTTTGGTTCGCCCGCAAAGATTCGACGGGACTTAAATCCGGAAGAATTAAGCTGGAAATGCAACGGCACACTTGAATATCAAAACCTTGCGCAACGCAGCCTTGATACATTAGCTACTTGCAGACCCGAGCGCATAAGTAAGCCCGAGGGTATTCGATTAACCACCAAGTCACACGCCAGGAAAAAAGAATTCGCGTAAAAAACATGCAAAAAATCTAAAGTAAGCCTCGACGGGAGACATCATGACCGACCGAACTCGCGCACTATTATTCCTAAATGGATTCAGCTTAATTGCCTTAAGCCTCTTAATTGGCTGGGTATGGTTTTTTGCCTTACTAGATCGCATCGTTTTATGGCCCCTCCCTATCGACATACCAGTGAGCATCCCAGATGATGGCCGGGCGTGGCGAATGGCCCACATGGAAGCGATAACGCAAGGCTTGATGCTAATTGGTCTCGGCGCTGCAGGAAGATTCATCAGCATTAGCGATACGCAATTTAAATGGCTTTTCTGGGGAGCCCTCACAGCGGCATGGCTATTCACTATTCAGGCTTGTTTTAATGCTTTATTTGGTACGAGAGGCTTAGCTTTTGGTGGGGGACCATTCAAGTCTGGCATCGCAAATGACATTATTTATATTTCGGGATACCTCCCCATGATCGGTATACACGTTATGATCGTACTTACATTACTAGGGATATGGCGGTCAGTAAAAGAGTTTCCACGGCATGAGCATTAATAACGCGAATTTCTAACGTCGAATTATATCGATAAAAATATTAAACAAACTATTTTTTATTATCTAGGCACAACTATTTTCCCAAGCATAAAAAACGCCCACAAGGGGCGCTATAAAAGAGACAACAGGGTGGAACAGCTGAAATACTAGTTGCTAGACCGCCCCTCACTTAAGAGCGATTCCATCTTTGGAATTGCTTTTTGAATCAATTCACCCATAGCCTGAATATTTGCAGCTATCTCTGGATCATCAAAATCGAGAAGCGGACTGAATAGATCCGTACGCGACTCATTAATCCATTTTACTACCGCCGGCTCGCTTAACCAAACCGACATATTTTTGCTATTTTGAAGCGCGCAGCGTAAGTAATCAATTTCCAGATATGGCAGCGGAACTGGATGGCACAGCTCATTCTTGCGAGCTTCGTCAGCATCGACATTGCACTCCACATTACCGATGAACCCAGCACTGTAAACCTGCTGACACATACGGACGGTTTGCAGCGTAATTGTATTGCCATCAAATACCTTAACCTCAGGAACCTTAGGTAATCCATCGGCGGCACAATCAATAAAAACCGCGTTAGCGGGAACAGCACACGAGCCTTTAGTGAGTTTCATTTCAGTGGCAGTTACCGCCTCCAAATAACCCATGCGTATAATGTTTTTCACTCTGCGAAGTTGTTCTAGCTCCAGCGGCGTGAAGGTTGCACAACGCCAGCGAGTAGGCTTAACTGAGGAATCTAACTGCATAATTAATTCGCGACCAGCTAGGCGGTCGTAAAAATCACGATAATTTTCGGCTTCAAGTGCGCATTGCAATATACCAATAGCATACTGGGTTACTGGATCGCTAAACTTCCGACCAGGATCCACCGTGAATCGATCAAACATCCATGCATCAGCAGGCATGACCCATGTAATCCGATCAGGATCAATACCATTACTTAGCAGGAATAATACCGCGTCCATTCCCGTTTTCCCCGACCCCACAATAACAAAATTATCATAATGCGGCGCGACCCTCGGCAGCTCATTTACTGCAACTGCTTTTACGCTTTCCGACAAGTCAAATGTCGGTGGCCGCTGCGAAGGCACAGTGACATTCAAGTAAGTTGAATCAACAATTTTTTTAGTACGAAACTCGTATATTTCGCCGCTAACAAGATTCTTTGCTGTACCAGATTCCTTATCGTATTCGCACATTGGTATATATTTGACACGACCAGACGCAAGAAAGCGGCGACGCATCACATTATCAAAGTAGGCGACAACTTCACGACCACTTGCTAGCTCATAGCAGCCCTTATTCAAACCAAACTCATCGCGCTGATCACCACCCAATTCCGTAGAATTTACGCCATAACATGTAGATGTTTGATGAAGTCGCACAAATGGATAAGCATAGTTCCAATGCCCGCCTGGACTAAAATTCTTATCGATAATGATAATAGAAGCTTCACTGTGAGAAAGTATCTCATCTGCAAACGCCATCCCCATCCCGCCAGCACCAACTATCAGATAATCTGCCTCGAGAACTACCGCCATTTTAAATCCCTCGCAAATGCTTCATTATTTTCTAATACGACAATCAAAATCGAACCATCGCAAAACCGTAAGTGAGCGTAGTATCTCGATAAAAGAGCAACGAGAACTGACCTCCCGTGCAAAATCCTACACAATTAGTGCATTTATCCTCGCTCGGGAAGGATATCCCCGCATTACTATAACCGTACACAAGCCTTGATTACGGCACGAAAAACAACCTAATAGTTTGTTTTATATAGCAATTATTAGATTTAATTACCCGCATAACTGAAAGCCCTAACTCAACTCCCGCGAAGAAAAACCTAGGACTAAGTCACATTTAGTTCTAATGAACATTCCTGAACTAGAATCCTGTTTGCCAACCAGCGTCGAAGGCAGTTCAATAAGCCTTGAAATAAGGAGTTAGAAAACGTCTCAATCGGTCACTACACCATAGCGGGAGGATTTCCACACTCAAACATCGACTTTATTTGTATATAATTCAGTATATTAAGAGATTCCCACTGGGTCCAGCAAGGAATTCAGACCACATCTACGACCTTTGTATTTACTGCATTCCCACGACAAAAAATGTTGCTCAGCATGAAATACAAGATGAATATAGCGCGACCACCAAACAGTGCCCATGACATACAAAATGGGGCCTAATCGTCATGAGCCATCTTCTGACTATAAATCAGTATTTATAATCAACAGATGCGCTACCAAACAAGTGCTAAGTGATTTGCTGGTCATCCAAGCAAAGTAAGCAAACTTTCCAAGTAAAGTCGGCAAATTACACGCAAAGTTAGCAAACAGGTAACCGCTTGCTTGTAAGTGTTGTGAAAAACCTTCTTATATCGGGAATGGCCTACATATGACCTCTTAACCTTCAACAGATAGGTAGCTTTAAGGGTCAGAGAAATGATTGCCGATATGATTAAGCGCGTATCAAATTCAGAGTATCGCTTTTATAGTCGATCAAATTATCGGCTCAATGAATTTATCGGGCGCATCGATCTCACCTAAAATGCCTGAAACGGTGCGACGATATTGTTAGTAGCGAGCTCAAGGTAACGAATTTCACCGGCAGCTCGTTGGAAAATACCGGAGCCATGCCTGAATGTGGAATCATCAATATGCTCCGCACTTTGTCTAAATAGGCGCACTTCAGTCAAAAATCCGTTAAAATATGATTATTACGGATTATTGTTACAGCCCTCTTCGAGGTTTTTCATGCCTAAATCTGGCCAGGCGCGCGTCCTCACCGCCGAGCAACAAGACCACGTATTCGATGTGATTCAGCACCACCGGCACATTGAAAAGAACACAGCCATCATGCAGATCAGTTTCAAGCTTGGGCTGCGGGCCCAAGAAATCGCGCTACTCCAAGTCAAAGAAGTCGCGAAACTGAATGCGTCGGGTACGGATTTCAAATTATTGGAAGTCATGAGCCTGCCAGCAGCCTACACCAAAGGTGCTGATGCTATGGGGCGGTCCCAAAGCCAGTACCAGCGGAGAACAGTCAGTTTCAATGTAGAGAGTTTCAACCAGGTCGTTCGCCAAGTCGAAGCCCTAGCCAAAGCTGGTGCTGAGGTGAAACCAGAGGATTTTTATCCACCAGTCAGGAAGCATCGCGGAAAATTTAGAGATCTCCCTATGGTAAGCGCCGCACTTCGCGCAGCGCTGACAGAATATTTGCGCTTACGACTTGAAAAGACCGGAACTCTAATGCCTTCCTCCCCTCTTTTTATTACTCAAAAAGGTGGGCCGTATTCCCCAAACACTCTACAGGAACATATGGCGGTGATACTGAGGGACTGGGCTGGCGTCGAAAAGGCCAGTTCGCACAGCGGCCGACGATCCCTTATAACTAATGTCATTCATAAGCAGAAAAAATCAGTGAAGATCGCACAGAAGATCGCAGGTCACGTCAATCCATCAACAACCTTGATTTACGAAGAACCTCCTGAAGAGCAAATTATGCGCGCTCTTGAGAATATTTAAATGCTGAAAACATAGAGCATTTCCTCTGGAGGAAGTAAATAACTCGCTTATATTGAAAATATATCTTTATTCGAACTTAATAGTTTGAACTCCAGATATGGTTAATAACGCCCTTAAAATATTCGATCTTTAAAGATTTCTTAATACGAACTACGGCCACAGTATGCCAATATTTACCACTTTCATATCGGTATCCGCTTTCATGTTTTTGTAAGTTAATCAGTAATATTAAATCAGAATTATTACGTACAAGAAGCTTTTCAAGAAGCGCCTTATTTACAACCAGCCGATGACCATCGCCAGATCCACCTTCTCTCGATTTTGAATAAGCCCAGGCTTCTGATTCTGCTTTTAATCTGCCTCTGGCGGTACAACTGCAGCCGAACGGGCCACGACTTTTAAGATTCAAACTATCGGCGATGCCTACCGCTATGCGAGGCTTGTGCAAAACGGCTGCACTGGCGATTGGGTCATCACCATCGAGACGCGGCTCACGTCCAGGCATCGTGATCCATGGCAGGCAGTTGCTCTTCTCACTATTTATATAGCCTTTACCATCATCGTCTTCTGCGCAGGAGGGAAGCCAGACACACATGGGATCGTCCGATTGAAGACTCTTGATAACGGCTTTCGCTTCTCGCGGGCGAACAAGAGCCGAGCTGATTTGAACTCGAATGTGATCGGCAGAAAACCAACTTCCAGCAACGACGACGGATTTATCAATTCCGTTATCAAGTCCCGCTAGTCCTAGAATTTTTCTTTTGTCACCTGTTAGTCCAAGTCCGTCTTTTCCTCTCTCCATTAGAATTGAAGTCACTTCCGGAGGAGCTCGGTTGAGGATATCCGAGATCCAAACCCCGTCGTCTCTCGTTAAGAGATACCGACTAAGCCAATCATTCCATGGATCGTCGCACCACCAATCCTGGGTCGCTGGCTTGGTTTTCTGCAATTGGCCAGCGGCAATCATCATTCCATGCCAGGCGAGCTGCTCACCATAAGAATGATAGGCACTGCTAAGTCCACGTCTAGCACGTGGTGCGCCATCACGCCCACCTGACGCATACATACTTTTGGCATCATCATCCATGTCGTGGACGATGTCTGAGATCAGGTCAACAACCAACCAATGTGGCTGCCCAAAAACATTGCTTAGGTAGTGGACGTCTTCTTTATTGAAGTCATATTCCAGTGAAAAATCATAGGCGCGTTTCGGTGCCGCTTTTGGACGGTTCTCGTGATAATCCCCGTTATATTTCTTAAGCTTTTCTTCCAGCAGCGGATAGGGAGACTGATCAACACTTCTGAGTTCGGACTCTCGCTTTGTACTAACGGTTATCTCTCTCGCTTCGATACACGTGATTAAGGCCTTTGCCGCAAAATGCCGCATAAGGACATGCCTTACATCTGAATCGTCTAGAACCCGGTCGAGCTTGGATTTATACCTGGAAACCTCCGCTGGATGATCCTTGGAAATCCGAGCTATCGCAATCAATAGCCAAAGCTTTGCATGAAGGTAGTAAAACCTCAATTCTGGGGCATGGAACGGACCGGCATCCTGATTCTCTAGCTGCGCCAGAAGTGCGTCAACAACTCTCCATTTCCCGAAGCGCGCAAAGGAACGAATACAATGAGCAGCCCGCCAACGGTCACTTGCGCGGGGCGAACCCAATTGCCGCCAGACTAGGCCCGCGAAGATTTGCGCCTGTTTATTTTTTGGATAAAGCCCGTTTTTCCACTCACCGTCGAGCACACTCCCGGATAGTTTTGCTGCGTCGCTCCTGAGCAGTCTTGTAAGCGCAGCCTGCCCTTTCCCCTCGCCAGCTTGCTCGCAGATAAGGTGCGCAAAATCAAGCCAAACAGGCGCTCCGACTGACGACTCGGGTTCAGAGAACAACTTGACTATCTCCAGCACAAGTTCGGCCAAGGGAAGCCCGGAAAGTTCTGAAATATCTGCGAGGTGATAGATTGATAGACTGTCGTTGCTAATGAGGTCGTCAAGGTGCTGAAATATCAACGCATTCGCAAGTTGTCGATATACACTTTTGAGAGCACCGGACGACACCGACCACAATTCATTGCACTTTTTAAGCTCATCGAGCTTCCAATAGAGATTGAGGTGTTCACTTCCAGAAATATTTCGGACATAAGCGGCCCGCTCTCCATATCCGACTTTCACACGCAGCTTGTCAAAAAAATCATCTTTTACACGGTATGCACTTTCGCTATCACTTAGCGCTGCAAGCGCGCTACTCAACGATTCGTAATCACCCGGTCGTGTAGAATTAGCAACGCGAGTAAGTACGCTTTGGCTCTTCGCTTCTCGCTTATCTGCGGCGCGCCTGAGTTTTAAATCGTCGCTGGAACGATAGTTAGCATGTTCATTACGTGTATTGATTACCCGGCCAAAATGTGGATACAGAGAATTCAAGCGGCTAACAATTTTGGACCTAGTTCCAAGGACACTTCTCGAAATCTCCGCGAGAGCCTTGACAGTTGACTCAGTAGAAAGGCCCGGATTGTTCGCTTCGAATTGCTCAACTAACTCCGTAACTAATTGTTTTTTATTCTCACTATTTTTTCCGGCCAGGGCCTTCGCGAAAGTCTCGGTATTACATGACCAGTAATCTGCTGGATCAGCAAGCCAGTTAAGTGCTACCGCGTCTTCGGGGGCGACTTTGTCATCCTCAACGAGTGCTGTTAAATAGGGCCTTAACGTACAATCAAGCGTGACCTTATCCCTATCGTCCCATCGACTGAGTTTGGCAAGGCCTCTACAGCCCGAGACCCTCGACATCCCTTGTCCGAATGCATACCAGGGAAATTTTTCAGGTTCATCTGTCAGGTTAAGTTCGGCGATATTCGACAATGTGTGAAAATCAGCCTCTTTAAGCTCAGCACCTTTGACGGATGCAGCTAGAATAAAAAGATGGTTAGTATACTGGTAGTCCCCTGAACCAATGGCATCCATCTGCTCCAGACCGGCACGGAAGTACTCTGCAGATTCCTCCATACTAGCTGGTAGAATTGCCCGACCGAGTCTCGCATAAAGTGAAGCTCTATAGTCGATCTCGTTTTCAGACCCAATGAGTGAAGCGCACCGGATCGCTTCTTGACCAGCAAAATCATGCAACCGGGATCTCTTGGAGAAAATGGAGACCAATTCTATCAATGTGGATGTAGAAACAATTTCCAGGTCGTGCAGTTGATTAAGGAAAGTCTTTACGGAGGCAGCTTTCAAATCATCCCTAGCCCACAAAGTAAATTGT
Organism: Zhongshania sp.; assembly: GCF_041584495.1. Classification (GTDB taxonomy): domain Bacteria; phylum Pseudomonadota; class Gammaproteobacteria; order Pseudomonadales; family Spongiibacteraceae; genus Spongiibacter. The sequence continues at coordinate 2,853 of NZ_JBFHDY010000012.1, read as the reverse complement.
ATCAGCTGCAACCCCAGGAGCGTGAAGAAAGGACTTAACCTGCCTGCGCGATAGTAGTCCCGTTCCTTTCTGGTCTCCACCCAAGACTTGACAAGATCTTTGAATGCCTTGTCCGCTCTTCCTTTCGGCTTACGAAGGACGATGGACAGTTTTCTCGTCAAGTCGAGCAGGGGTTCAAAACGATAATTTAGAAAGCGCTCTGCGTGCTGATTATCCTCATAGCTAATCGATCCGGGCTTCTTCTCTTTTTCCTGATCTTGCGTTCCAGTACGTATTCGCTTGGCCAGCCGCTTTTCAAGCTCTTGGCGAAAGTCTATACCTGCCAAGCTATTTTTGATCCCGGAAGCGGCGTCACGAAGCTCACTCGGCATCAGATCCTTTTCATGAACTTCAATATCCTTGATAGCTGCGTTCAAGGCTACGCCGAAAATGAATGGGAATACATACTGTTCTGAGTAGTGATCCCTAAATAACCAAAGACCAGCCCTATCTGTAGGGAGCAACTTACCGATGGCTTTTGCAGAGCGCCGATCTTGTAAAGCCAAGGCTAACGAGGCTGCTTTGCGAAAGCCGTTAATTATTTCTCCGGTGTCGCGCGAGCCGTGAACGGGCACATCGATTTTATCTGTATCGCTGGCCGCTTTGGATATCTTGGATAAAAGTGCTTTTTGCTCAAGTGGCTTTAAATCGAGATGCGCCAATGCGGCGGTTAAAGCCCCGACCTTGCTTGAAAGTACATTAAGAAAACCTTTTACATCGCAATATTCGATATTGGACTGAGGGTGAGAGACAAAACCGAAAACGTGTTCGCAAATTTTATAGGTATACCAGTCGTACCACCGATCTAGCGTATTCGCTGCATCTTCAAATCGCTTCTGGCCCAGCAAATAGAATGTGACAGATGCATTATCGATAGACTTTGGTCCCTCCCCATAGGGGCGATCATCTCTGTCTTGTTTATGGAAATGCCGCACCCAGTCTTCTGTCGCCAGGATATGTCGAAGCGCTTCATCATGGTCACCAGAAAGCGTGTTAGCGATTGCCAACCGGGCATGCCGCGTTCCCTGCCAACCAGTTCGTGCTTCGAATAGCCGCCTGGTTGCGTCGGTATCCTGAGCCGCAATGACAAGATCGGGGAAATCCAATATATAATCGGTGCCACGGCGATCAACAGCGGCAACGGTCGACATCTCGACGGTAAGCTCTACAAGCTGATCATAGTTTTTTTCTAATGCCGCATGGCGAATCGCTGCCTTAAGACGGGAGAGCCGGATATTACGCTTGCCAACCGAGCCGGTTACCTCTTTAGGGAATGTCTGATCAAACGCGAGTGTGAACAGTTTCCTAGCATCACCTAGTAACAGTAGTAGATCTGGCAGCGAACGGGCGGCATAGACAGATTGAGCCTGCATTTTTAAGAGATTTTTCGCCAGAAAACGAAGCGGTGTTTTAAGGCAACCATATCTCTCCCGAACCAGATCTTCTGTCGGCTCGTCCCTGAAAATCAACCCATGCTTTGTCCGTTCCAATAACGGTGACAAATCAGATGCAAAGCTCTCTATGGCACTGATTGCCATACCATGTGCTTGAGCATATTCGTTTAGGGGAACCGGCGGAGGTAGGACAGCTAGACCTGCCAAGAATGAGTTAATCTCCTCCGTTTTGGAGCCGCGCTGTCTGGCTTCGTCCAGCGCACTGTCGATACGTCCCTGAATCAGGTCATTGAGTACAATCTTTTTATTGATTTCGGATTCATCCAGAAGCCCTCTCTCTGTATCCAGCATATATTGGAGAATGCGTGGAGTTCCTTGAGATCGAGCCTGTGCAACACGAATCTCCGATTCTCTGACATCGGGTATCCGTGCCTGAAGATAGCACTTGGTTTCATCCAAACTAAAATTACGGAGAGCGAAATCTACATAGGAATTGTCGGATATGGGAATCCGCTCTGTGCGCGACGACAAGACAACTTTAAAGCCGGGTACCGGGTTTGCATTCAGATGTTCGACAAGCAGTACCGGAAACGAATCCTCACGTTTGTCCTTTGCGTGAATTGCAGCATTATCTATAGCGTCAATGAAAAGAACGAGGCTTTTCTTGCTATTGCTTGAAGCGAGAGTAGCGACCGATTGCTCAATTCTTCGACGAAACGTATTGATCAATGAATCAATGTCGTCGCTTCCTGGGATAATCGGATCACACAATCCGCGACAAGCGAGGGTATTGGCTATATGAATGAAACCTCGGCGAGGATGGTGGCGTGCGTCGCCAGGCGATCTGTAGTTCCCTCCTCCAAAACAATCAAAGAACACCGTTTCGTGGTCATTCGAAAGTGATTTGCAAATGCTGTCCAGGAACACTGTTTTGCCGGTACCGCCAGCAGCGCGGACCATAAGTGGCTTGTCGAGATTAGCAACAAGGGAAACAGCTTCGCCTAACTGTTCACGCTCGACGATATCACCAACATCAGCGAGGGCCTCGGGACACGGAAGGAGATCGCTGCTATCAGATAACCCTAATGCAGCAAGGATGTCCGTATGTTCGATAATGTTTCTATCGGTACCTGCGAATCCGGCCTTATCGCGGATCATTTGCTTGAGGTCACCAAGACTTGCCCGTGCAATGGCATCACTACCATTGCCAAACCAATCAACAATGGTGCTGGAAAGCTGGGCTTTAGATTCACGCAAGGTGTCATTCAGACTTTGGATACTGCATTTTCCAGCAAATTCGGACAATGCAGTTCCAGTAAGCCCACAGGCCAATTTAAGTTGATCTGCTTGTTTTTTTACTTCACCTGAAACTGCCGTTCCTGTCGCCAGCGCATCAAGCGCTTCGACCAATGGACTATAT
>NZ_JBFHDY010000011.1:0-55861 GCF_041584495.1 Zhongshania sp. | reverse complement strand
GCATTGGCAATAATCTCACAGCCCTGCGGTAACATCGCTTGTTTGTGATTAGATGCATTTAGGGCGAAGCCTCTTAATGTGCACCATGCTGTTAGGTGGTTTAGTGCTTCTGGGTGTTCAGCAATGGCCGTGTTGGTGACCTTGGCTAGGGCGACAGCAGTGAGGTCGTCAATGGTAGGGCCAAGCCCCCCATTAATTATAAGGACGTCTGCACCTGTGCAGAGCTGATCGATTTCATCACATAGAATGCTTAGTTCATCGCCGACCGTTACTTTTTTGTTAATGCGCCAGCCAAAATCTTTAATTTGTTCAGCGAGCATTGCGGAGTTGGAATCTATAATATCGCCGGCCATCAGCTCATTGCCGGTGAGGAGCAGGTTTAGCTTCATTCAATTCACATCCATTTTGATCGTTGTTTAACGTCGGCGCTAAGCGGTATAGTTAGTGGAGTAAGCCGTTTAGTCATTGATAGCATAGTAATGTTTTTTGGGCCTATGCTCTAATGATAGTCGTTATTATCCTAGGAGGAAGGGCATGAAGTTGTCATCAGGGGAGATTCTTGCTGGATGCATCGTTCTTGTGTTGTTGGTTTTTGAGGTGTGGCAATACCTAGATGCCAAGACTTACCGAGAGACGATGAACGCCCAGTTGGTGTTGTTGTCGACTCGGGTAGACAGTGTTGATGATCGGGTTCAGCTGGCACGGGATAAACTCGAGAAGTTAGAGCAGTCGTCTATTGGTGGCTTGATTGGAAATGCCAACGACGCCTTGATTCAGGGCTGGTCGGCAATGATTGATACGGTAGAAAAAGAGCTACAACGCGCTAAGAAGGGGTTTGATAAACCGGCCGGAAATACCGGTGGGGGTACTGAGTCTGAAGCTGATCCGTCGTCGGCGCCAAATGGCAATGAGCCACTATAGGATGCTGCCAATGGTGTGGTGCAGCATAAATATATAATTTGTCGCTACGAACAACGCTTTAAGTGACTGTCTTATCCGAAGATTGCGCATATTGGATGAGACGAAAGCGCCCGCTAATAGCCTTGTTCGTGTCGAGCCTTTTTAACGACGGTTTGTCACCTAGTAGCGTAGGCGGGCATCAAGCTCATCGACTATTTCAGCCCATTCGGCGTCGAGGTCAATGGACTCCTTCAGTAACTTTGCCTGTGCGGGCTTCCAAAAACTGGCTTCATGAATCATCAACCCTCTGGGAAGTGGGCGGTGCCGTACAATGAATCGCTCTACTTCTTCGTCGCTGTCAGGCAGGCCGAGCTGCTGGAAAAGCATATTCATTGTGTGTAGTTCGGTTTCCATCATGTCCTCCATAGGTGGGCGCGGTGTTGCTATGTCCAATATAGAAGACCCCGCGCTAGCTTTCCAGTATTTGTCGGCAAGCGCGGTGAGAATAGTTAGCCGCCCTTAAAAGAAATAACTTAGGAACTGGGTAAAAGATCTAAGCGCATGCCTGCGCTCCAGCCGCCATCAACAATAAATTCTGCTCCTGTTGAATAGCTGCTGTCGTCTGAGGCTAAAAACAGCGTGGTGTTGGCGACTTCTATCGGGAGGCCGACACGGGGGAGTGCGTGATTGGCATAAAAGGCATTGTCGTCGGCGGTGGGCGCAGTTTTTCCCTCGGCACCATGCATTGCGGTAAAGACCCCGCCGGGGTGTACAGTGTTGACGCGGATATTATAAGGGCCTAGCTCGAGGGCTGCGGATTTGCTCATGCCCCGCACCGCCCATTTACTCGATACATAAGCGGATAAACCATTCTTTGCTTGAAGGCCGTCGATAGACGAAATATTGATAATAGACCCGCCTCCGGCGCGCTTCATTGGTTCAATCGCCGCCTGAATACCGAGGTATGTACCTAGCTGATTAATTTGGATTACCCGCATATAATCGGCCGCGTTGGAGTCTTTAATTGCGGCGATATGGAGAATTCCAGCATTGTTAACGACAGTTGTTAGTGGGCCGATGGCTTCAGCCGCACGGCTTAGGCGTGCCCAGTCGTCTTCATTAGATACGTCTGCGTGAACATAATGCGCGTTATTGCCAAGCTCCTGAGCGAGTTGCGCACCCGCATCATCAAGAATGTCGGCGATAATGACGCTGGCGCCGTGCTCAATAAAAAGTTTAGCGGTCACTGCGCCCATACCGCGCGCTGCACCGGTAATAATGGCAACTTTGTCAGTGAGTCTTTTCATGATTTTGGTATCTAATTTCAAGTAAACAAGGCGCCCACTTTAGCGGTGGTTCTTTTAGCAAGCCATGCTCCAAGTGGACGATGCGGCGCTAGTGAGAGTAATTTTTTGGGGGTAATTAATGCGTTTGGTCGTAATCGTCGGTTTGTGTCATGTATTAACAGCCTGCCAGGCTCGGGAGCCTGTCCAGAGTGTCGTGCCGCTAGCGCGCAAGCAGATTGTTGAAGAAGGGGCAGTGTTAGCGAAAGAGTCACCGTCGCCACGTGGGAGTGCAGCTGTGCCTATTCCTGTTTTGGATCTGAGTTTGCCGAGAGCAGCTGGAACTGTTATTCAAGATAGTTGGGGCGACGGTGCGCGAAACCGCTATCGCGTTGGGGAGTGGTTTAATGCGGGCGCTAGGCGTGAAGAGGCTCGACTCAAGGTCAAATCTAAGCTGCTGATAAAAGAGGCTGCTGTGTCGGAGTATTCCTTCAGTAGTTTTGCGGACAGTGTTAACGGCGCCGAAGTCGGTTTTGAGTATAAAACCCGTTAAAAGCGTGTGCTACCGAATTTTAAGCAATAAAAAGGTCGCCTAGGCGACCTTTTTATTGCTTCTATTTCGCTTAACGCTTTTCTAGGCTGACAAAATCACGCTGGGCTGGGCCGGTATACAGCTGGCGTGGACGACCTATGCGGTAGCTACCGCTGATCATTTCATTCCAGTGTGCGATCCAGCCTGGGGTGCGGCCCAGTGCAAAGATTACAGTGAACATGCTAGTGGGGATGCCAATTGCCTTGAGAATAATGCCTGAGTAGAAATCGACGTTTGGATAGAGTTTTCTTTCAATGAAGTACTCATCTTCCAGGGCAATTTGCTCTAAGCGTTTAGCAATTTTCAGTAATGGGTTATTTTCTAGGCCAAGTTCAGCCAACACTTCGTCAGCGGCCACTTTCATTACCTTGGCGCGAGGGTCAAAGTTTTTGTAAACGCGGTGACCAAAGCCCATTAGGCGGAATGGGTCGTCTTTGTCTTTGGCTCTTGCCACGAACTCGTCAATGCGCGAGGCATCGCCAATTTCGTTGAGCATATCCAGTACGGCTTCGTTGGCGCCGCCGTGGGAGGGACCCCACAGTGCAGCGATACCTGCAGAAATACAGGCAAAAGGATTGGCACCAGTTGAGCCAGCGAGGCGCACTGTAGAGGTGGATGCGTTTTGCTCGTGGTCGGCATGCAAAAGGAATATTTTATCCATCGCCTTGGCGAGTATGGGGTTTACATTGCTTGGCTCGCAGGGATTGCCGAACATCATGTGCAGGAAGTTTTCTGAATAACTCAGGTGGTTCTGCGGGTACATGAAAGGCTGACCAATGGTGTATTTGTAAGTCATGGCCGCCAAGGTTGGCATTTTAGCAATCAAGCGAATGGCAGAAATTTCGCGGTGCTTCTCATCAGTGATGTCGAGTGAGTCGTGGTAGAACGCAGACAGTGCGCCAACGACGCCACACATGATCGCCATGGGGTGGGCATCGCGACGGAAGCCTTTGAAAAAGGTGCTCATCTGGTCGTTGACCATGGTGTGCATGCGGACTTTATTGAAAAACGCTTCTTTCTGAACGGCATTTGGTAACTCGCCGTACAGCAATAGAAAGCAGGTCTCTAGGTAGTCAGACTGTTCTGCCAGTTGCTCAATGGGGTAACCGCCGTGCAGAAGAATGCCTTTATCACCATCGATATAGGTGATTTTAGACTCGCAGGCTGCGGTAGAGACAAAACCGGGGTCGTAGGTAAAGTAACCATTGCCCGTCAGGGCGCTGACTTCGATGACGTCGGGGCCGATGGTGCCAGAGTGGACTTTAAGGTCCAGTGTTTTACCATCGATACTCAGACTTGCTTTCTTGTCGCTCATTGTGACGGGCTCCTGTAACTTTTAGCTAGCTTGTGGCGTTAGCTTCCTATGTCTAGCATTCTGCATGGTATTGCGTGAATGTAACATTGGAAGGTCCGCTTACGCGGGAGTGACAAATATAGAGAGATGAAATCTTTTGTCAACGGTGAGAACATTTTAACGTGCAATTGTTGTAGATGGAATTGTATTTGTGATTTGAATTGGTGATTTTCGCGACTGGATGCTTGCTTGCTCCTTTTTTTGTGCGCAATTACATCCCGGAAAGACCTCTTATGGCGCCATAATGGTGCGAAATGGTGTCTTAAGCCCTTGATATTGGAGTTTTTTGCTGGGCCTGGCGGGTGTTTGTGAGAGTTTGTAATTGCTCGGGCTTGGCCCTATAATGCGCGGCGTTTCTTGTGGGGTTTATAACTGCCTTGCACATACGGAAACTCAGCCGAATATGAGATTCGGAGATTTATTGATCCACTTCCTTTAAACCGCTTGAGAATTCGAGCCAGAAATTAAAAGTGTGGCAAACCGTGAACGATAAACGACCTGTAAATCTGGATGTCGGGACAATCGCACTGCCGATTACCGCATATACCTCTATCTTGCACCGCGTGAGTGGTGTTTTTCTTGTGGCTGGCGTTGCCCTGCTGTTTTGGTTGCTTGGCACCAGTCTTGACGGTCCTGAGGGCTTTGAACAAGCGAAAGCTTGTTTGGCTTCGTTCTGGGGTAAGTTGAGCCTTTGGATTGTGTTGGTTGGGTTGAGCTATCACTCGGCGGCGGGTGTTAAGCATTTAGTGATGGATGCCGGTATTGGTGAAACGATGGAAGGTGGCGAAACTGGTGCGAAATTAGTGCTGGCTGTCACCGCAGTGTTGGTTGTACTTGCGGGGTTGTGGATATGGTAAATTCAGTAACGAATTTGGGTCGCAACGGTTTAGCCGACTGGTTGGTGCAACGTGTTAGTGGTGTTGTATTGCTGGCTTATATGCTGGTGGTTGGTTTTTACCTGCTTTGCAGTGGCGCTGATTTAAGCTACGAGCAGTGGAGTGGCTATTTTGATAGCACTTTTATGCGTGTGTTTAGTACCGCAGCAGTTTTGTCCATTGTGTCTCATGCATGGATTGGTTTGTGGTCGGTATCGACCGACTATTTAACAGAGCGACTAATGGGTGGGCGAGCGACGGTTTTACGCTTGGCATTTCAGGCAGTGTCGGCTGTTGTGTTGTTCACCTACCTCGTTTGGGGCATCCAGATTCTTTGGAGTTAAGCAATGGCTAATATTCGTACAATTTCTTTTGATGGTGTGATTGTTGGCGGTGGCGGTGCAGGTATGCGCGCGGCACTGCAGTTGGCGCAGTCAGGCTATAAAACAGCAGTAATCTCTAAAGTATTTCCTACGCGTTCACATACTGTGTCTGCTCAGGGTGGCATAACCTGTGCAATTGCCAGCTCTGACCCCCAGGATCAGTGGCAGTGGCATATGTATGACACCGTTAAAGGCTCTGATTACATCGGTGATCAGGAAGCCATTGAATACATGTGTCAGGTTGGTCCAGAAGCAGTTTACGAACTGGATCACATGGGTATGCCGTTCTCGCGTACCGAAGAAGGTCGTATTTATCAGCGTCCATTTGGTGGTCAGTCTAAGAATTTTGGTGAGGGCGGTCAGGCCGCTCGCACCTGTGCTGCTGCCGACCGCACTGGTCACGCGCTGTTGCACACCCTTTATCAGGGTAATCTGAAAAACAATACCGTGTTTTTCAATGAGTGGTACGCCACTGATTTGGTGAAAAACGAAGACGGCGAAGTCGTTGGTGTAATCGCCATTTGTATTGAAACTGGCGAAGTCGTGTACGTTAAGTCGAAAGCGACTGTATTTGCCACGGGTGGTGCTGGTCGTATTTATGCTTCTACTACCAATGCGCACATCAACACCGGCGACGGCGTTGGCATGGCGCTGCGCGCTGGCTTCCCAGTGCAAGATATTGAAATGTGGCAGTTCCACCCCACCGGTATTGCCGGCGCAGGTGTACTTGTTACTGAAGGCTGTCGTGGTGAGGGCGGTTACCTTGTCAATAAAGACGGCGAGCGTTTCATGGAACGCTACGCGCCAAACGCCAAAGATTTAGCCGGCCGCGACGTTGTTGCCCGCTCAATGACCTTGGAAATTCTTGAAGGTCGCGGCTGTGGCCCCAATGGCGATCACGTTTATCTGAAACTGGATCACCTTGGTGAAGAGGTTCTTGAGAGCCGTTTGCCCGGTATTTGCGAATTGTCACGTACATTCGCTCACGCCGATCCAGTAAAAGAGCCGGTTCCAGTTGTGCCGACTTGCCATTACATGATGGGTGGTATTCCCACCAATGTTAACGGTCAGGCATTGACAGTTGATGCAGAAGGCAACGACACCGTCATCCCCGGTTTGTTTGCCTGTGGTGAAGTAGCCTGTGTATCGGTACACGGCGCTAACCGTTTGGGCGGTAATTCACTGCTGGATCTCGTGGTGTTTGGGCGCTCTGCTGGCTTGTTTATCGAGAAGAGTCTGCGTGAAGGCGTTGAAATGCGTGATGCTTCCGAGGCTGATATTGAGCGCGCGATGAGCCGCTTGAATAAGATCAATAATACCACTGGTGGCGAAAGCATTTCCGCACTGCGCACTGAGCTGCAGACCATCATGCAGAATCATTTCGGCGTATTCCGTCGTGGTGACTTTATGCAAGAAGGCATCAAAAAGCTGGCCGAGCTGCGGGTTCGTATCGATAACGCGCACTTGGAAGACAAGAGCAATGCCTACAATACAGCGCGTATTGAGGCACTTGAGCTGCATAACTTGTTTGAAGTGGCTGAAGCAACGGCGATTGCTGCCGAAGCGCGTACTGAAAGCCGTGGTGCTCATGCTCGTGAAGACTTCACTGAGCGCGACGACGAAAACTGGCTGTGCCACTCAGTTTACTTCCCCAGCGAGAAGCGGGTAGGTAAGCGTGCGGTTAACTTCACGCCGAAGACCCGCGAAGCGTTTGCACCAAAAATTCGTACGTACTGATTCAGGGGAAACGAACATGTTGAAAGTCAGTCTCTATCGTTACAATCCTGAAGCCGATCAGGAACCGTACATGCAAGAAGTCGAACTGGATACCGGCGGCAAAGACCTCATGGTATTGGATGTTCTTGAACTGCTAAAAGGCAGCGACCCGTCGCTGGCTTACCGCCGCTCATGCCGTGAAGGCGTGTGTGGTTCAGACGGTATGAATATCAACGGCAAAAACGGTTTGGCCTGCGTTACGCCAATTTCCGAAGCCCTGAAAAATGGCAAAGGCGGCAATAAGCTGGTTTTGCGCCCGCTGCCAGGTCTGCCTGTTATTCGCGACCTGGTTATCGATATGAGTCTTTTCTATAAGCAATATGAAAAGATTAAGCCCTTCTTACTGAATGACACGCCAGCGCCCGCTATTGAGCGTCTGCAGTCACCAGAGGAGCGCGCCAAGCTTGACGGTTTATATGAGTGCATTCTGTGCGCCTGCTGCTCAACCGCTTGCCCGTCATTTTGGTGGAACCCAGATCGTTTTATCGGGCCCAGCGGTTTGCTGCAGGCCTACCGCTTTTTAGCGGACAGCCGTGACACCGCAACAGAAGAGCGCCTGAGTGATCTGGATGATCCATTCAGTGTGTTCCGCTGTCATGGTATTCAGAACTGTGTGAACGTTTGTCCTAAGGGTTTGAATCCAACAAAGGCAATTGGTCACATTCGGAATATGTTGCTAAGCAGAGCATCTTAAGTATTCCCCCCCGGCCTCGGCCGGGTATAAAACTCTGCGAAATGTAAGTCCTCAAGCGCTGTTCACGAACGGCGCTAGAACAATACAACTCGGTGCTTACCGGCACTTTACGAGCTAAAAAGCGTATTAAGAGGGAAGGGACGTTCCCTGTGGTGCGAGTCGGTTCTACGGCGTACACTTAACGCTGTAGGACTTCACAGGATGACAAGGGCCTTATCGGGCAATGATCATTCGGACTGCCACTTCCCTTGCTACTAGGTGGACAGGAATGCAGAAAAATTCGATGGAGCTACTCTGGAAAAGCTCCCATATATCCGGCGGAAATGCGACTTACGTAGAAGAGTTGTATGAAGCCTTCCTCACTGATCCAAACGCTGTTTCTGATGAATGGCGTAGCTATTTTCAACAATTACCCCGTGTTAGTGAAAACACAACTCACGATATCCCTCATTCGCCAGTTCGCGATCATTTTGCGCAATTAGCAAAGACCCCTGTTCGCTACAATGGCGCAGTCAATAACGAAGTTAGTGACCACGAACGCAAGCAGGTTAGGGTTATTCAGTTGGTCAGCGCCTATCGTCAGCGCGGTCATCAGGAAGCCCAATTAGATCCTCTGGGACTCTGGCAGCGGCCCCGAGTCCCAGATCTTGAATTGCAGTATCACCAGTTGAGTGAAGCCGATTTTGATACCGTGTTTCAAACCGGTAGTCTTTACATTGGTAAAGATCAGGCCACGCTGCGAGAAATTTACGACTCCTTGCGGGCAACTTATTGCCGCTCGGTGGGCACGGAATTCATGCATATTGTGGATACCCGTGAACGTACGTGGATCCAGCAGCGTATGGAGAGTGTTCGCTCGCAGCCGCAATACGGGCTCGAGACCCTCACCCATTTGTTGGAGCGGCTGACCGCTGCAGAGGGCTTGGAAAAGTCCTTGGGTTCTAAGTATCCTGGTACTAAACGTTTCGGTTTGGAGGGTGGTGAAAGCTTAATTCCAATGATGGATGCGATGATCCAGCGCGCAGGTGCTTATGGCGCCAAAGAGATCGTCATTGGTATGGCGCACCGTGGCCGCCTTAATCTTTTGGTAAATATTCTCGGTAAGAGCCCGGCGGAATTGTTCGACGAGTTTGAAGGCAAAGTTAAGTACCAAGGCTCCGCGGACGTGAAATATCATCAGGGTTTTTCATCTAATGTGATGACACCGGGTGGCGAAGTGCATTTGGCGCTGGCATTTAACCCCTCCCATCTGGAAATTGTTTCACCGGTAGTAGAGGGCTCTGTACGCGCCCGTCAAGATCGCCGCAACGACCCCATTGGTGACAAAGTGGTGCCGATTGTATTGCACGGTGATGCGGCGTTTGCCGGTCAGGGTGTGGTCATGGAAACCTTCCAAATGTCCCAGACCCGCGCGTATAAAACTGGCGGTACCGTGCATATTGTTATCAACAACCAGGTTGGGTTTACCACCAGCCTACAGGAAGATGCCCGCTCTACAGAATACTGTACCGATGTGGCAAAAATGGTACAGGCGCCAATCTTCCACGTTAATGGGGATGATCCCGAAGCGGTGTTGTTCGTTAGTCAAATGGCTGCCGATTACCGCCAGGAATTTAAAAAAGATGTGGTTGTGGACTTGATTTGCTACCGTCGTCGCGGTCATAACGAAGCGGATGAACCATCCGGTACGCAGCCGCTGATGTACAGTAAAATTAGCAAGCAGAAAACAACTCGTGAGCTGTATGTAAATAAGCTGCTAGACGAAGGCATTATAGATAAGGCCCTCGCGGAAAAAATGGCGGACGATTACCGTCAGGCGCTAGACAATGGCGAACATGTTGCAAAGAGTCTGGTGATGCAGCCCAACTCAGAAATGTTTGTCGATTGGACTCCTTATCTTGGTCACGCCTGGGATGTGGCGGGCGATACATCGATTGATGCAAAAGTGCTGAAAGAAGTTTCTGATGCGGTGAACGCGGTCCCAGAGGGTATTGTGGTACAGCGTCAGGTGGCCAAGATATACGAAGACCGTCGCAAAATGGCCGTTGGTGCAATGGATATTAACTGGGGCTTTGCTGAAGTTCTAGCCTATGGCACCCTGCTTAAGCAGGGGCATAAGGTACGTTTGACAGGCCAAGACGTAGGGCGTGGTACTTTCTCGCATCGCCATGCAGTGCTGCATAGCCAAAATGACGGTGGTCGCTATGTGCCACTGCAGAACATGAGCACCGAGCAACCGAACTTCTCGATTTTTGATTCGCTGCTGTCCGAAGAAGCAGTGCTTGCTTTTGAATATGGTTATTCAACTACTCAGCCAGACTCACTGGTTATTTGGGAGGCGCAGTTTGGTGACTTTGCCAACGGTGCTCAAGTTGTCGTTGACCAATTTATTAGTAGTGGTGAGCTCAAGTGGGGCCGTTTGTGTGGCTTAACCATGTTGCTGCCCCATGGCTACGAAGGTCAGGGTCCTGAACATTCTTCAGCGCGGTTGGAGCGCTTCCTCCAGTTGTGTGCAGAACACAATATTCAGGTTTGCGTGCCGTCTACACCGGCGCAGGTTTTTCATATGTTGCGGCGCCAGGCAATTCGCCCATTGCGACGCCCTTTGGTGGTTATGTCGCCTAAGAGTTTATTGCGGCACAAAGAAGCTGTGTCGACACTGGAAGAATTAACGACTGGTCAATTCCAAAACGTGATTGATGAGACCGATGACATTGATAAGTCTAAGGTCACGCGCATGTTATTGTGCAGCGGTAAGGTGTATTACGATTTGCGTGCCGCGCGCCGGGAGCATGGCAAGGACTCTATTGCGATTGTGCGCTTGGAGCAGGTGTATCCGTTCCCTTACGACGACTTGCGTAATGCGATTGCGCAGTACCCGAACTTGAAAAAGGTCGTTTGGTGCCAAGAAGAGCCCCGTAACCAAGGCGCCTGGTATAACAGCCGCCATCGTATGACACGGGTTATTCGCAGCTTTAAGCCTGAGAAAAACCTCTTGTTGGGCTATGTTGGCCGTGAGCCTTCGGCGTCGCCAGCGGCGGGTTATATGGCTTTGCATTTGGCGCAACAAGAAAAATTCATCACTCAGGCACTTAAACTTTAAACGTGTCTGCACACTTATAGAGACTGTCTCGTACAGCAATATTAATTGACAGGAAAGATAATGAGCATTGAAATTAAAGCGCCAACATTTCCAGAATCCGTTGCCGATGGCTCTATTGCGACATGGCATAAGCAGGTAGGCGAAGCAGTGCTGCGTGATGAGCCTCTGGTCGATATCGAAACCGATAAAGTGGTCTTAGAAGTTGTTGCACCGGCTGACGGTGTGCTGAAAGAAATACTGAAGTCAGAAGGCGAAACCGTGCTGAGCGACGAAATGGTCGCCACCTTTGAAGAGGGTGGGGCCGCGTCTGCGGCGAGCACCCCTGCTGAGGCCGAAGCGGCGCCAGCGGTCAGCGCGCGAAATTTAAAAATCAGTCCGGCTGCACGTAAAATGCTTGAGGAGAAGGGGGTTGATGCCGCAGCTGTAACTGGCACAGGTAAAGGTGGTGTGATTACCAAAGAAGATGTGGTGAACCATAAGCCCGCGGCGTCAGCGCCAAGTGCAGCTGCCGCTGAGCCTTCGGCCCCCGTTGCCGTAGATGTGCCTGCCGGTGAGCGCGTAGAAAAGCGGGTGCCAATGACTCGTTTGCGCAAGCGGATTGCCGAGCGCCTTCTGGAAGCGACCCATACCACCGCGATGTTGACGACCTTTAATGAAGTCAATATGAAGCCGGTTATGGATTTGCGTAGCCAGTACAAAGATTTGTTTGAAAAGTCGCACAATGGCACGCGTTTAGGTTTTATGGGCTTTTTTGTTAAGGCTGCCTGCGAAGCATTGAAACGCTTCCCCGTTGTGAACGCGTCAATCGACGGTGATGATGTTGTCTACCACGGTTTTCAAGACATTGGTGTGGCGGTGTCTACGGAGAAAGGCTTGGTTGTTCCCGTATTGCGCGATGCTGAAAACATGAGTATGGCCAAGATCGAAGAAAAAATTCGTGAATACGGTCTGCGTGCTAAGGACGGCAAACTTAGCATGGAAGACATGACTGGCGGTACGTTCACGATTACTAACGGCGGCGTGTTTGGTTCCTTGCTGTCTACGCCAATTTTGAATCCGCCACAAACCGCAATTTTGGGCATGCATAAAATCCAAGACCGCCCTATGGCGGTGAACGGCGCAGTGGTTATTCTGCCGATGATGCACTTGGCTTTGTCTTATGATCACCGCTTGGTTGATGGTAAAGACGCCGTACAGTTTTTGGTGGCGATCAAAGACCTAATTGAAGATCCGGCTCGGATTTTGCTCGAAGTCTAAAGCCCGCTGCACCGTGGTTGAATCAGTTTAATTGCCGGGAGCGTCGCTATGCGGCCTTTCCGCACAAAAAGGAAATAGGACAACACAATGTCAAAATTTGATGTGGTAGTAATCGGTTCCGGTCCGGCGGGCTATGTGGCCGCGATTCGCGCAGCTCAACTGGGCTTAAAAACCGCGTGTATTGAAAAAAATCTTAATAAAGAAGATAAACTTGCCCTCGGTGGTACTTGTTTAAACGTAGGCTGCATTCCTTCTAAGGCCTTGCTGGATAGCAGTTATAAGTATCATGAGGCCAAAGACGCTCTTGGTGTTCACGGTATTAGCACTGGCGATGTGGCAATTGATGTACCAGCCATGATCAAGCGTAAAGACGGCGTCGTCGCGCAGATGATCGGTGGTATTGGCGGTTTATTTCAGGCTAATGGCGTGACGGCAATTGAAGGCGCCGGAAAAGTATTGGCGGGTAAAAAAGTTGAAGTGACTGCTGCTGATGGTAGCGTTACGGTTTTAGACGCTGACAATATTATCATCGCCGCAGGCTCTGTGCCGGTCGCTATTCCGCCTGCACCGGTCGATCAAAATATTATTGTAGATTCAACCGGCGCGCTAGAATTCCAAGAAGTGCCGGGCAAGTTGGGCGTTATTGGCGCAGGCGTCATCGGCTTAGAGCTGGGGAGTGTTTGGTCCAGACTTGGCAGCGAAGTGGTGCTGCTGGAAGCGCTAGAAGGTTTTTTGCCTGCGGTGGATGGTCAGATTGCGAAAGAGGCAGCCAAGGTTTTCAAAAAGCAAGGCCTCGACGTTCGCTTAGGTGCGCGGGTTACCGGCACTAAAATCGTTAAAAAGCAGGTTGAGGTTAGCTATACATTCAAGGACGAAGAGAAAACTGAAATCTTCGATAAGTTGATTGTTTGCGTTGGTCGGAAGCCTTTAAGCACTGGCTTATTAGCTGCTGATTGCGGTGTTAACTTGGATGAGCGTGGATTTATCTTTGTTAACGATTACTGTGAAACTGATGCTGCTGGTATTTACGCTGTAGGCGATGTTGTTCGCGGACCAATGTTGGCGCATAAAGGCTCGGAAGAGGGCGTTATGGTCGCCGAGCGCATAGCAGGTCACAAAATTGCGATGAATTACGACTGTATTCCTTCCGTTATTTACACCCACCCAGAAATTGCGGGTGTCGGTAAAACTGAAGAACAGCTCAAAGCCGATGGCATTCCCTACAAAGTGGGTACTTTCCCCTTTGTTGCGATTGGCCGTGCGGTAGCCGCAAATGATACGACGGGTATGGTGAAAATGCTCGCCCACGAAGACACCGACCGCATTCTTGGCTGCCATATTATTGGCGCAAGTGCTGCTGACTTGGTGCAACAAGTTGTAATCGCTATGGAATTTGGCTCCTCAGCAGAAGATATTGGTTTGACCGTATTTGGTCATCCAACCCTTTCTGAGGCTGTTCATGAAGCTGCTTTGGCAGTAAATGGGCAGGCTATACACATGCCAAATCGCAAGAAGCGTAAATAGATTTGCGGTAGTGCGCGAAATTCGGGAAAATACGCATCCCGATTTCGCGTTGTTATCGCAATGTGCAGAGGGAGCGGGCCAAGTCACTGACAGGATCTAACTCGCTTAACACTTCCACAGACCGAGATGGTAATTCCAACATGAACCTTCACGAGTACCAAGGCAAGCAGTTGTTTGCCGAATACGGGCTACCTGTTTCTACAGGTTATGCCTGTGATACCCCGGAAGAAGCTGCAGCTGCAGCGGATAAGATTGGCGGTGATAAATGGGTTGTTAAAGCCCAGGTTCACGCCGGTGGCCGAGGCAAAGCTGGCGGCGTTAAGCTGGTTAGCAGCAAAGAAGATATCGCGGCATTTGCTGAAAAGTGGCTAGGCAAAAGCCTGGTAACCTATCAGACCGATGAGCACGGTCAGCCAGTGTCAAAAATCCTGGTTGAATCCTGCACTGATATCGATCAAGAGCTGTACTTAGGTGCCGTTGTAGACCGTTCATCACGTCGTATCGTTTTCATGGCATCTACCGAAGGTGGTGTTGAAATCGAGAAAGTTGCAGAAGAGACGCCAGAGAAGATTCTCAAAGCAATCATTGACCCGATGACTGGCGCACAGCCCTACCAAGGTCGTGAATTGGCTTTCCAGTTGGGTTTAAACCCAACACAGGTTAAGCAGTTTGTTAAGATTTTCTTGGGTTTGGCACAATTATTCCAAGACAAAGATTTGGCCTTGATGGAAATCAACCCACTGGTTATTACTAGCGAAGGCAATCTGCACTGCTTGGATGCCAAGCTGGTTGTTGATGCCAACGCGATGTACCGTCACCCTGAATTGGAGGCAATGCATGATCCTTCACAGGAAGACGAGCGCGAGGCGCGTGCGGCAGAATGGGATCTTAACTATGTTGCCCTTACTGGTAACATTGGTTGCATGGTAAACGGCGCTGGTCTGGCCATGGGTACCATGGACATCGTTTCTCTGCACGGCGGTTTCCCTGCTAACTTCCTTGACGTTGGTGGTGGTGCAACTAAAGAACGCGTTACTGAAGCCTTCAAAATCATCCTCGAAGACACCAATGTTAAAGCGGTATTGGTTAACATCTTCGGTGGTATCGTACGTTGTGACCTGATTGCCGAAGGTATTATTGGTGCAGTCAAGGAAGTGGGCGTAACTGTACCGGTTGTGGTTCGTTTAGAAGGTAACAATGCAGAGCTGGGTTCTAAACTGCTGTCTGATTCTGGCCTTGATATCATCGCGGCAACCAGTCTAACTGACGCGGCTGAGCAAGCTGTTAAAGCAGCAGGGGGCAAATAATGTCTATTCTTATCGACAAAAACACCAAGGTAATCTGTCAAGGTTTCACTGGCGGTCAGGGTACGTTTCACTCTGAGCAAGCAATTGCTTACGGCACGCAGATGGTTGGTGGTGTAACGCCAGGTAAAGGTGGCACTGAGCACCTTGGCCTGCCGGTATTTAACACGGTTAAAGAAGCGGTTGACGCAACTGGCGCAGACGCATCAGTTATTTATGTGCCGGCAGCATTCTGTAAGGATTCTATCCTTGAAGCAGCTACTTCCGGTATCAAGCTGATCGTATGTATCACTGAGCACATCCCAGTAATGGATATGCTTGAGTGTAAAGTTAAGTGTGACGAAATGGGCGTTCGCCTAGTCGGACCTAACTGCCCAGGTGTTATTACCCCAGGCGAATGCAAGATCGGTATTATGCCTGGTCACATTCATTTGCCAGGTAAAGTTGGCATCGTGTCACGTTCAGGTACCCTGACGTATGAAGCGGTTAAGCAGACTACGGACTACGGTTTTGGCCAGTCTACCTGTGTTGGTATCGGTGGTGACCCGATCCCAGGTTCTAACTTTATTGATATTCTTGCTCTGTTCGAAAAAGATCCTAAGACCGAAGCGATTGTGATGATCGGTGAGATTGGCGGTTCTGCTGAAGAAGAAGCGGCTGCTTATATTAAGGCAAACGTAACTAAGCCTGTTGTATCTTACATTGCTGGTGTAACTGCACCTGCTGGTAAGCGGATGGGTCATGCTGGCGCAATCATCTCTGGCGGTAAAGGTACTGCTGATGAGAAATTTGCCGCTCTGCAAGACGCAGGCGTTAAAACAGTTCGCTCATTGGCGGACATTGGCAAGGCATTGAAAGAAGTTACCGGTTGGTAAGTTCCTAAAGCGTTGTTAGAAAAGGCGGCTTCGGCCGCCTTTTTGCGTTCTGGTGATTCACTTTGTGGTGATGCGTATTATTTAAAGAGCGCGCTTGTTTAAAAAAATGAACTGTGATTCACTTGTTTGGTGTAAGGTAGGTTAATGGCATGGCGTATCGGGAAACGGATTTAGTTAGGCAGCGAAAAGTAGCGCAAAAATCCGGTTTATTGCATACCGCTGAAACCCTTGTGCGAGAAGGCGGTTTTGGCGCCTTAACAATTCAGGCGGTAGCCGAAGGAGCTGGGGTCGGGGTCGGTACAGTCTACCGCTATTTTAGCGGTAAGGATGAGCTTGCGACGGAAGTGTTTAAGCGCGCGACGAGCCGAGAAGTCAGTGCCGTTCGGGAGGTGTTGAATGGCAATGGCAGTCCCGCCGCGTGTTTGGCTGCGGCGGCAGAAGTATTTGCGGTGCGCGCCTTTGCTGCACCCAAATTGGCGTGGGCGCTCATTGCTGAGCCGGTAGACCCCGCGGTAGACCTCGCTAGATTACAGTATAGAAAAACCTACACAGCCTTGTTTGAAGCTGTGGTTCAGGCGGGAATAGCAAATGGGGAATTTGCGCCTCAGAGTGCGGGGCTTTCTGCGGCGGCCTTGGTTGGCGCTATGGCGGAAAGCTTATTGGGGCCCCTGGGTAACCGAGCTTGCGATGCGGATACGATAGCCGCGTTGCGATTATTTTGCCTGCGCGCCGTTGGCGCGCAATGTTGACATCTTGGAGGAGTAAGAGATGCCAGTGGTCAACTCTAGTACGGGTGCTGATACCGTGAACCCCGCGGATACTCACGAGGTTTTTAATCAATCACTGGTCTTGGAAAATTACAATCTTTACGGCAGTGATCTCCCTTTGCGGCAAGCCCTCAAGGCCAATGGTAATATCAACGAAGGCCTGCTTAGCGACTACGGCGAGCGCTGCGGTCGCGCAGATGTTATTAACTGGGGTTATGAAGCCAACGACAATAAGCCCCAGCTCGACACCCATGATCGCTTTGGTCATCGGGTGGATTTAGTTCGGTTTCACCCCGCTTATCATCAGTTAATGGATATGGCCTTAAGTGCTGGGATTCACTCTGGCCCGTGGCGGAAGGGCGCCAAACACGCCCACGTTCAGCGCGCGGCGCTAAGTTATATGCAATCGCAAATAGATGCTGGTCACGGCTGCCCTTTAACCATGACCTTCGCTTCGGTCCCGACGCTAAAGTTGACGCCGAGCCTTGCCGATAAGTGGCTGCCTAATATTCTCGAAAACGCCTATCAGCCTGACAATATTCCCTATTTTGAAAAGCGCGCCGTGACCATTGGCATGGGCATGACCGAGAAGCAGGGCGGTTCCGATGTTCAGGCCAATACCACATCGGCAGCGCCACTCAGTGGTCGTGGCAGCGGCGCGCTTTATTCGTTAAATGGCCATAAATGGTTTTTGTCGGCGCCGATGTGTGATGCGTTTTTGATGCTCGCAAAAACAGATGTCGGGCTAAGTTGCTTTTTGGTTCCGCGCTGGCGCGAAGATGGTCAAAAAAATGGGCTGTATTTACAACGACTTAAGAACAAAATGGGCAATGTCGCTAATGCCTCTTCTGAAGTTGAACTGCGTCAGGCACATGGCTGGATGGTTGGCGAAGAGGGCCGGGGCGTTCCCGCGATCATTGAGATGGTCGCGCTAACTCGCTTCGATTGCATGGTCGGCTCTTGCGCTGGTCAGCGTCAGGCGGTGGTGCAGGCCGTACACCACGCGCGCAATCGCCAAGCCTTTGGCGCGCGACTGATTGATCAGCCGTTAATGCAGAATGTATTGGCGGATTTACAGCTTGAGGTCGAGGGCTCATTGGCGCTGACGATGCGCATGGCAAGGGCCTTAGACAATGCTGATGATCCCGCTGAGCAGTTATTAATGCGCTTAGGCACCGCAGTTGGCAAGTTTTGGATTTGTAAACGTACGCCAGGGCACGCTTACGAGGCAATGGAGTGCTTGGGTGGTAATGGCGTCATTGAAAACTGCATTATGCCGCGGCTGTACCGGGAGGCGCCAATTAATGCCATTTGGGAAGGTTCCGGTAATATTCAGGCACTTGACGTACTGCGGGCTATTGCAAAAGCGCCTGTCGTGCTGGAGCAGTGGTTTGCGGAGCTGGCCGGCTCGGCAGGCCTTATCCCAGACTTGGATCGTGCCGTAGAGATGTTGCAGGACGCGTTTAAAAAGTTGCGAGATCCAGCCTGTCAGGCGCGGCAATTAGTCGAACAGCTTGCGTTGACCATGCAAGCATCGCTATTAGTACGCTATGCACCGGCTGCTGTGGCAGATGCCTTTATACGTTCGCGGTTGGCGGGGCGACAGGCCATTTATGGCTGTCTTCCCGATGGCCTTAATCTAGGAGCGATACTCGAACGGGTGCTACCGGAGCAATATTAAGTGGTACTGAACTCTTGAAAATCATCTAGAAGCCCCCATCTTTCAAACACTGTCCGTCTTAAGCGGCGGACATACTTAATTTAGTATTAAAAGGTGGAAATAATGTCAACAGCAGAAAAAGAAACTTTGGGTTTTCAAACTGAAGCCAAGCAAATGCTTCAGTTAATGATTCACTCTATGTATAGCAATAAGGAAATTTTTCTTCGCGAGCTGATTTCTAATGCGTCCGATGCCGCAGACAAGCTACGTTACGAAGCGCTTGCCGATGGCGCGCTCTACGAAAACGACCCCGACTTACGTATCCGTATCACTCTAGACAAAGAAGCGAATACCTTGACCCTGAGCGACAACGGTATTGGTATGTCCCGCGAGGAAGTGATTAATAATTTGGGCACCATCGCCCGTTCCGGTACCGCCGAGTTTTTGAAAAATCTCAGCGGTGATGGCAAGAAGGATTCTCAGTTGATTGGCCAGTTCGGTGTTGGCTTCTACTCGGCCTTTATCGTTGCGGAGCGAGTTGAAGTGCTGACTCGCCGCGCGGGTTTAACTGCTGCAGACGCAGTGCGCTGGGAATCTACCGGTGAAGCTGATTTCTCTATTGAGTCATGTGAAAAAGCTGATCGTGGCACCACCGTAATTCTGCATTTGCGCAAAGAAGATACTGAATTCACCGATGATTGGCGGGTGCGCTCAATTATCAAGAAATATTCAGACCACATCAGTATTCCCGTGCAAATGCTAGAAAATGTCCCTGCCGCTAAAGAAGGCGAAGAGCAGAAAGTGGCCGAGTTTGAAGCCGTAAACAGTGCCACCGCCTTGTGGACGCGTTCGCGTAGTGAAGTTACTGACGATGAGTATCAGGCATTTTACAAGCATGTGAGTCACGACTTTAGTCCGGCCCTCCATTGGAGCCACAATAAAGTAGAAGGTAAGTTGGAATACACCAGCCTACTGTATCTTCCTGGTCAAGCGCCGATGGATCTGTGGAATCGCGACGCGGCGCGGGGTTTGAAACTCTATGTGCAGCGCACCTTTATCATGGACGACGCTGAGCAATTCCTGCCCTTATACCTGCGTTTCGTGAAAGGGGTTATCGACTCTAATGACCTGTCTTTGAATGTATCCCGCGAAATTCTGCAGCAAGACCCAGCTGTTGATGCTATGAAAAGTGCTTTAACGAAGCGCGTGCTAGATATGCTGAGCAAACTTGCGAAAAGTGATGTTGAGAAGTACCAGCAGTTCTGGAAAGCCTTTGGTCAAGTAATGAAAGAAGGTCCCGCAGAAGATTTCAGCAATAAAGAAAAAATCGCCAAATTGCTGCGCTTTGCCACAACCCACGACAATAAAGCTGAGCAAACCCATTCGTTGGAAGACTATGTCGCCCGGATGAAAGAGGGTCAAACTAAGATTTATTACGTAGTTGGCGAAAGTCACAAAACCGCTTCTAGTAGCCCTCATCTGGAAGTATTCCGCAAGAAGGGCATTGAAGTCTTGTTACTGTCTGAGCGAGTAGATGATTGGTTGATGAACCACCTTGCTGAGTTCGACGGCAAAGCTTTCCTTGATGTAGGTCGCGGTGATTTAGACTTGGGTGACCTTGAAGACGAAGCTGAGAAGAAGGCGCACGAGGCATCTGCCGAGGCACATAAGGACTTAGTTGAGCGGGTAAACACTGTACTGACTGATAAGGTCGAAAAAGTTCGGGTGACTAGCCGCTTAACGGAGTCGCCAGCCTGCTTGGTGGTTACTGAAGACGATATGGGCGCGCAAATGCGCAGAATGTTAGAAGCTGCAGGTCAGGCGCTGCCGCCAAGCAAGCCCGTTTTTGAGCTCAATCCTGAGCATCCCCTGGTACTTAAACTTGACAAAGAGGCTGATGAAGACCGCTTTGCCGATCTGGTTGGCATTCTCTTTGACCAAGCGCATTTGGCTGAGGGGGCTCAGCTGGATGACCCGGCGGGCTATGTACATAAGCTCAATAAATTACTGCTAGAATTAAGTGCGTAAACTATGAATTAAGGCGGCGAAAGCCGCCTTTTTTGTATTAGAGGCTATTGCTGCAATGCTAGACTCTCTAATAATAACTAGCGGGTAGAAGTAAACTATGACCACAAAACATAAGGTTGCCGTTATTGGCGGGGGTAGTTTTGGTACTGCGATTGCCAATATTATTGCCGATAATGGCCACGATATCTGCCAGTGGATGCGAACTCCAGAGCGGGTTAAAGAAGTTAATCAGCAACATACTAACGAGGTTTATTTACCCGGCATTTCATTAAATCCAGCGCTGCGTGCCAGTGCCGATTTACGTGAAGCCGTGGCTGGCTGCGATACCGTGTTCTTCTCTATTCCGAGTAAGTCCAGTCGCGAAGTGGCACGGCAGTTGGCCGGCTGTATCGCACCCGGAACGATTTTAATCAGTACCACCAAAGGTATTGAGTTTGAAACTAATAAGTTAATGAGCGAAGTCCTGCTAGAAGAATTACCGCAGGTTAGAGTGGGGATTTTGAGCGGCCCGAATTTGGCAAAGGAGCTCGCGGCGCGAATGATCACCGGAACGGTGGTGGTGAGTAAAGACCCTGGTGTTACCAGTACGATTCAAGACTTGCTGCAGTGTTCCTACTTTCGGGTATACGCCGGCAGTGATATGTATGGTGTCGAGCTGGCTGGTGCCTTGAAAAATGTTTATGCCATCACCGCTGGTATGGCGGCGGCCCTGGGTTGCGGACACAATACAATTAGCATGCTGATAACTCGCAGCTTGGCTGAAATGAGCCGCTACGCGGTTATTAAGGGTGCAGACCCACTTACGTTCTTGGGCCTGGCCGGGGTTGGTGATTTATTTGTTACCTGCACCTCGCCGCTTAGTCGCAACTACCGTGTCGGTTTTGAGCTGGGGCAAGGGCGCGATCTCAACGAAGTGGTAGCTAGTTTGGGGCAAGTCGCGGAAGGCGTAAACACGCTGCGGTTAATGAAAGAGCAATCACAGTTGCTCAATATCTACATGCCTTTGGTACATGGACTCTACGATATTATTTACAATGGCTGCAAGGTTGGTGACGTTATCGGCACCATGATGTGCGCTGAACAAAATCGTGATGTGGAATTTACCCTGCAATAGCAGAGACAGACTATTTCGGGCTTATATTAGGGGCTTATGGAAATTTTGCTAGTACG
The DNA here is from genome assembly GCF_041584495.1 of Zhongshania sp. Taxonomy (GTDB): domain Bacteria; phylum Pseudomonadota; class Gammaproteobacteria; order Pseudomonadales; family Spongiibacteraceae; genus Spongiibacter. The sequence goes on along the minus strand of NZ_JBFHDY010000011.1, from coordinate 34,316 downwards.
CCACGGCGCGGCGTCGTGGGACACTCAGACCGATATTGAACGAACTTTGACGGCGGCGGGTAAAACGGAAATCTGCGCTGCAGCGGAGTGGTTGACGGCCAGTCAGTGGCAGCCGGAGGAGCTGTGGGTTAGTCCTTATAAGCGAGCGGTAGAGAGCGCAGAGATATTTAATCGGCAATGGCAGCTGCGGCCGCGTCTAAAATCCTCGCTTACCCCAGAGACGCCCTTGTCAGATTTAGAAACCATGTTGGCGACCTTTAAGGGCGAGCGTTTGATGTTGGTCGCCCATAATCCCCTGTTGAGCAATGCAATAAATCATTGGCACGGTGGGGGAGCACAAAGTTACTGGGGCATGCAAACGGCGAGTATGGCCATGATGCAGGGCGACGTGTTTAGTCAGGCTTGCGCAAGCTTGCAATGGCTACGGCACTACCCCAATTTCGGCCATAATGGGCGCTAAGGCGGATCTATGTCGACAGCGCAAGAGCGGCAGTTTTTTATTGATGGAATGACTATCAGTGCCAAGCAGTGGGGAAGTAGTGGTGTCCCGACTATTGCGCTTCACGGTTGGCTAGATAATGCGGCCAGCTTCGACGCGTTGGCGCAGGGCTTACCTGAGCTCACGTTACTAGCATTGGATTTGCCGGGTCATGGTTTGAGTGACCATAAACCCGCTTCAGGTAGTTACGCTATTTGGGATGATCTGCGTTTTGTTCTGGCTGTTGCGGAGCAGATGGCTTGGCCGAAATTTGTACTGATCGGTCACTCGAGAGGGGCGATAATGGCCAGTCTGCTGGCTGGGGCAATGCCGGAGCGGATTTCACATTTAATCTGTCTTGATGGATTTCTCCCGCCACCTGAAGACCCAGCTAATTTCCCTGTTCAGCTCGGTCGTTATTTACGTGATTTTGCCCAGTTTGGTGGTGGCGATAGAGGCTATATTGCCGTGTCTGATGCGGTAGCGGCGCGGCGCGCTGCAACGCCGATGTCCGATGTGGCGGCTCGCCTTATTGTTGAGCGCGGCAGTTACTGTGGCGAGGACGGGCGGGTGTATTGGCGCAGTGATCGCCGGCTTAAACTGGCCTCGCCAGTGAAACTTGGTTTGGCGCAGTTGCAGGCCAATATGGATGCCATTGTGGTGCCCAGCATGCTTGTCGTTGCCGATCAAGGTTTCGGACGTGTATTAAACACATTGCCGCCGACATTGCTGAGTGGCTTTGAAATTCAGCATATTGAAGGTGGACACCACTGTCATATGGATGAGCAAGCGCGGCAAATAACGCAGTGGATGAAGACATTTGTAGGCTTGGGCCTGACCGGCGGCTAAGTCTGCTAATCGCTGGCCCTGCGCTAAGACGAAAAAAAGCCCCTTCTAGGGGCTTTTTTGCTATCAAACTGCCTACACTTTGTTAGGCAGGCCGGTTAATTAGCGACAGAAATTCAGTGCGGGTTGCGTTGTTGTCTTTAAATACGCCCAGCATGGCACTCGTGCGCATAATTGAATTTTGTTTTTCTACGCCGCGCATCATCATGCACATATGGCGAGCTTCGATAATGACGCCGACACCCTCTGAACCGGTAACATCCATAATAGTCTTGGCTATCTGCGTTGTCAGGCCTTCTTGAATCTGCAACCGACGGGCGTACAAGTCGACAATGCGCGCCACCTTCGAGAGGCCTAGCACTTTGCCGTTAGGAATATAGGCGACATGACATTTGCCAATAAAGGGCAGTAGGTGGTGTTCACACAATGAGTAAAGCTCGATGTCTGAAACCACTACCATTTCATTGCAGTCAGAATCGAATAGGGCGTCGTTAACAACGTCTTTTACACTGCGACGATAGCCTTCGGTCAAAAATTCAAAGGCTTTGGCCGCGCGAGCTGGGGTGTCGAGCAAACCGTCTCGGGTGGGGTCTTCGCCAATCTTTTTTATGATATCTGCAAACGCTTTTTCCACGTTACTTCCTTAGCGCGTTGTCGGGAACGAATAGTAACAAACAGACCCTCAGCTGCCAAATACTGTGGTGTCTTTAGTTATAAATAGGTACAGGATTATTCTGCTTGGGCAGTGTAAAATTGGTTTTTATCTGAAGTGAGTAAGATTGTGACAAGTAACGACGAGATTGGTCGAGAGCTGCATACTCTCCGAGATTATTTGCGCTGGGCGATGAGCGAATTTGGACGTGCTGGCTTATTTTTTGGTCACGGCACCGACAATGCCTTTGACGAGGCGAGAATGCTGGTATTTCACGGACTTCACTTGCCTTTGGGCATGGATCCGGCCTTGCTCGACGCGCGTTTGACACTCGTTGAGCGGCAGAAAGTGCTGGCGCTTATTCAGCGCCGGGTAGAAGAGCGCTTACCTGCTGCTTACCTCACCAACGAGGCCTGGTTTGCAGGTTTGTCGTTTTATGTCGACGAGCGGGTTTTGGTGCCACGCTCACCGATTGCAGAGCTTATTGGCCAAGATTTTGAGCCGTGGCTGTCTGCGCGCCCTCAGCGAATCCTTGACCTGTGTACTGGCAGCGGGTGTATTGGTATCGCCTGTGCTTACCAATTTGACGAGGCGATGGTCGATTTAGTGGATATTTCGCTGGATGCGCTTAATGTCGCCGATATTAATATTGCTCGTCATGAACTGGGGGATCGGGTCAGTGCCGTGCAGTCTGATGTGTTTGACCTGCTTGGCGGTCAAACCTATGACCTCATTGTTAGTAACCCCCCCTATGTTGATGCTCAAGACTTAGCAGCGATGCCCGCTGAGTATCACCGCGAGCCGGCGCTAGGCCTAGCCTCGGGCCCTGATGGTCTGGATATCACCCGGCGTATTCTGCGCGAGGCGGCAAACCATCTCAATGAAGAGGGGATTTTAATTGTTGAGGTGGGCAATAGCTGTGTGGCGCTTGACGACGCGTTCCCAACAGTGCCGTTTATGTGGCTTGAATTTGAGTATGGTGGTCACGGCGTATTTGCCATGAGCCGAGAGCAATTGCTTGAATATGCAGAGAGTTTTGCTTGAAGCTCTGATCTTGGTCGAGCTTTACCGTATAATTCTCCATCAGTAATTTGGCTGGCCGCGAGTAACTGCGCGGTAAGTCGTCAATGAATAGCGTTGGGATAATCAATGTCAGGTAATAGCATCGGTAAATTATTCTCGGTCACCACCTTTGGTGAGAGCCACGGCTTGGCGCTGGGCGCCATTATTGATGGCTGCCCGCCAGGTCTTGAATTGAGTGAAGCCGATTTGCAGCTCGATCTTGATCGTCGCAAACCGGGTACCTCGCGCTATACCACTCAGCGCCGTGAAGGCGACGTGGTAAAGATTTTGTCTGGGGTGTTTGAAGGCAAAACCACCGGTACCTCGATTGGTCTGTTAATCGAAAACACCGATCAGCGCTCCAAAGATTACGGCAAAATCAAAGACCGGTTCCGGCCAATGCATGCTGATTACACCTACCAGCAAAAATACGGCAGCCGTGATTACCGTGGCGGTGGTCGCTCGTCTGCACGTGAGACCGCTATGCGGGTGGCGGCTGGAGCGGTCGCTAAAAAGTATTTGGCCACGCATTGTGGTGTCGAGGTGCGCGGCTATCTATCTCAGCTTGGCCCTATTGCTATTGATCATGTGGATTGGAGTGTCGTTGAAACCAATCCCTTCTTTTGCCCAGATGCCGATAAAGTGCCGCAGATGGAAGAGTATATGCAGAAGCTGCGTAAGGCCGGTGATTCTGTCGGAGCCAAACTCACCGTGGTAGCTAGCGGTATGCCGGTGGGTTTGGGCGAGCCGGTATTCGATAGGCTCGACGCCGATATTGCCCATGCGTTAATGAGTATCAATGCGGTGAAAGGGGTTGAGATTGGCGCTGGTTTTGAGTGTGTGGATGCACTGGGTAGTGAGCATCGCGATGAGCTTACGCCTCAGGGATTTACCTCGAATAACGCAGGTGGCATTTTAGGCGGTATTTCTAGCGGTCAAGATCTGGTGGCGCATTTGGCCTTGAAGCCGACCTCCAGTATTTTGATCCCGGGGCAAACGGTTGATATTGACGGTAATGCCGTTGAGGTCATTACAACTGGCCGTCACGATCCATGCGTCGGCATCCGTGCGGTGCCTATTGCGGAGGCAATGGTCGCTATTGTGTTAATGGATCACTCGCTGCGCAATCGTGGGCAAAATGGTGGCGTGCATTCGGCTACCCCGGTAATTCCCGCAGCCGCATCGTGATGTCGGTATGACTGCTGCGCTGCCGTACTGGCGTTTGTCAGGTTTTTATTTCTTTTATTTTGCTCTTTTAGGTACCTGGGTGCCGTATTGGTCCCTGTACCTAAAGTCCTTGGGCTTTAGCTCAGAAGAAATTGGAATTCTGACATCCTTAGTGATGCTCACCAAAATACTTGCGCCCAGCTTATGGGGTTGGCTGGCTGACAGCTTTGGCTATCGCAGCCGCATTATTCGCGTGGGTGCATTTATGGCAATGGTGGCCTTCTCTGGCGCGTTTTTACGTTCGGACTTTTGGTGGTTAGCCGGTGTCATTATAAGCTACAGCTTTTTCTGGAACGCGGTGCTGGCACAATTTGATGTGCTCACTTTATCTCATCTTGCCGGTCGCTATGGCCGTTACAGCCTCATTCGGGTTTGGGGTTCTATTGGCTTTATTGTTGCCGTTATTGGTATCGGTTGGTGGCTAGATAGCCACCCTATTGGTCAGTTACTTTATCTCATTACCATTTTACTTAGCGGTATATGGGTGGCGAGTTTGTTGGTGGTAGAAAAGCCGGGGGGCTTGCGCCAAGACGCTGAGCGGCAGTCACTTAAAGGCATATTGCGACAACCCGCCGTTATTGCTTTTTTTGCGGTAAGCTTTTTTCTGCAATTATCCCATGGTCCGTACTACACCTTTTTCAGTATCTACCTCGAAGCGCAGAACTATTCACGTAGCTTAATAGGTGGCTTGTGGTCGCTTGGTGTTATTACAGAAGTTCTGCTGTTTTTGTTTATGCATCGATTGCTGGTGCGGTATAGCTTGCGAGGAATTGTGTTGTGGAGTTTGGGTTTGTCCGCGTTGCGCTGGCTGCTTATAGCGTATTTTGTTGAGCACGCCGCAGTTTTAGTGCTGGCGCAATGCTTACACGCGGCCAGTTTTGGCAGTTTTCATGCCGCTGGCATTGAAATTATCCGTCACTGGTTTACCGGCCATCATGGTCAGGGGATGGCTATGTACAGCGGCCTTAGCTTTGGTTTGGGAGGCGCCGCTGGTGCTTTGCTGAGCGGCTGGGGCTGGGATATTGGCGCGCAGCAATGTTTTGTTGCCGCGGCGGCGGCGGCAATTATTGCTTATGTTGTGGCCTGGTTCTGGTTTGACGTAAAAGCGGAGCCGCAAGCGACTTTAGAGTAATAATCTACTGGCTGCCAAGCGAGGGCTTTTGTAGACTTGCAGTGAGTTCTTTAAACAGGTAAAACCATGGCCCAGGAATCCGTCGTTTACGGCTGCATTACTGATATGCTGTTCGCCCGAGATCTCGCTGCATTAGATAATCGGCGAGACAATAATCAGCTGGTTACGGCCTTGCTGCCCGCGGCTGAAGACTGGCCACTCTTGTGCCGAGAAATGTTTTCGGCGCCGCGTCCCGCGATTGATTTTGGCAGCTGCCAAACCGACGTCATTCATTTTGGTAGCTCTTATAAAGCCATTGAACACGAGTGGGATGAGTGGCTGCGGCAATTCGAAAATATGCTTCACAAAATGTACTGGGTTAGCGCTACGGTGCACTTACAAACGGCCTATAACGGCACGCATACTTTTGTATGGCAGGCGGAAGAAGATTTTCACGTGCCGGGGCAGGGGAGGGGTAAATTGCGCTGCGAGTGGGTACGAGAAGATATATCGGGTTAATAAAGGGGTGCTGGCACTCGGAGTTTTTCTTTTAGCAAAAGGTTTAGCGTGGATAACACTGTCATTCAAGATTATGTAAAAACCTTTAAGCGTTACCGCACGCCGGTGTTGGCGGTGTTGGCAACGCTAATGCTCGTGTCCTCTGCCGTGTGGACCTTTGACGTGCCCTGGCAAGATATTGCTAGCTACTTCTTGCTCTGTGTCACTGGTGTTAGCGTTGTCGCGCTGCTCTCGGCGGCGCTGGTTTTTACCGTAAAGCGGTTGCGGAGTTAGCCCTGCAAATTAGCTTACAACGATATCAACATCGAGTTGCTCGGCAATTGCGTCGAGGCTATTCTCCAGTTCGTCAAAATCACAGCCTGCGGGCATTTGTGCGCTAACATGAGCCTCGAATAGGGCGTCACCGCTCATGGCGGCACTGGTGATGTTAGAACTCATTTCTATTACGTTAATCTGTTGCAGTTTAAGGGCGCGGCTAACTTCGCGGACAATGCCCGGACGATCATTACCCAAGATGTGCAATTTACATTGCTTGCCACTCGCGCCGGGTGCGGGGTCGCTGACACCGGGCTGAATGTGGATGGTTAAGCCCTCTATATTTAAGCTGCAAAGCGCATTGCTGAGCTCGTCAACGTCCGTTTCATTAACGGCCACCCGAACGATGCCTGCAAACTGCCCAGCAAGTTGGGTCATACGGCTTTCCAGCCAGTTGCCTTGATGGTCGGCGACAATGTCTGAGAGGCGTTCAACGAGGCCGGGCCGGTCTTGTCCTAAAAAAGTAAAAACCAATGAGCTGTTCACGGCGTACCCTTATTCTTTATTGGAGTGCTGATACTAGAGTATAGTCTGGGCAGATTGCGAGTGTAAGTGGGGATTTGTATGAAGGTGATTGTGGATTTTTGCATCATTCCCCTCGGCGGAGAATTGTCGTTGACCCCCTATATTGCTGAGTGCCAAAAAATCATTGCCGGCTTGGGTCTAGAGCATCATCTGCATGCCTACGGCACTAATATAGAAGGTGAGTGGGAGGTGGTGATGGATTCGGTTAAACGCTGTCATCAGCGTGTGCACGAGATGGGCGCGCCGCGAATATCGACTCAGCTTAAAATTGCGACGCGCAGCGATAGAGACCAAACTATGGTCGAAAAAGTTAATCATGTGCGGGACTATTTAGCGCAGTCTTAAACCCAGCAATAAATGAGAGATCAAGCAATGACAAAAAAAGTATTGCCACAGGCTCGGATATTTTTTGGTTTTTTTATGTTGCTGACGATGCTTGCTGCTGAAGCCGAAACGCTTAGGGAAGCTCCTAGTTGGCCAGGGGTTGTTGATGGCTCGCACCGCAGCGCCGAGCACCGAGCGCGCGATGTTTATCGGCACCCAGTAGCAACCTTGATGTTTTTTGGTGTGCAGCCCTGCGACACAGTCGTTGAGTTATGGCCAGGCGCAGGGGGCTGGTATACCGAGATACTGGCACCGTTGCTGCGGGATTGCGGAAAGCTTTATACCGCTCAGTTTGCTAAAGACAGCGTTGTGGGGTACTACCAAAAATCTCGTCGCACCTTTGAACACAAATTGGCGGCGAATCCTGATGTTTACGACAAACTATCGGTGACCACCTTACAAGCGCCCAAATATCTTGCCATTGCCCCGGCAGGAAGTGTTGATAAGGTATTGACTTTTCGCAATGTCCATAACTGGTTGCAGGCGGGTGTCTCCGAACAGGTATTTGCGGCGGCGTTCACGGCCTTGAAGCCAGGCGGCATTTTCGGTGTTGTTGAACATCGGGCAGATCCTGCCGCAAGCATAGCGGAGATGGTGAAGAGCGGCTACGTTAGCGAACAATTGGTGATTGCTCAGGCTGAGGCGGCTGGCTTTTTATTGTTGGAAAGCAGTGAGGTTAATGCTAACCCAAAAGATGGTCACCACCACCCAGAAGGGGTGTGGACGCTTCCGCCGAGCTTACGCGGAGGCGAAAAGCTGCAAGCAAAGTACCTCGCCATTGGCGAAAGTGATCGAATGACTCTTAAATTTGGTAAACCTGTACATGAATGATAATGATTATGTTGAAATCCCCTGGCAAAAACTCAGTCCCGACGCCTTTCAGGGTATGCTCGAAGAGCTGGTGAGTCGCGAAGGTACTGATTACGGTGAGCAAGAGCTGAGTACCGAGGCGAAAATAAGCCAGTTGCGTCAGGCGCTGACGCAAAAGCGCGCAGCGATTGCTTTTTGCCCTGACAGTGAAAGTTGGACGGTTATCGCCAAGAACTAAAGCTTGAAGTTCCTTGTACTTTGAGCTTGAGAGCGGCAATCGTCGCTGTTACTAATTGATTTGGACAGAGTAATGACAATAGCAGTAGATCACACACTGGATACCTGCGGCCTGTTTTGCCCAGAGCCGGTAATGATGTTGCACAATAAAATCCGTGATATTGCCTCTGGCGACGTACTGGAAATTATTGCTACCGATCCCGCGACGACCCGTGATATCCCGAAATTTTGTAATTTCCTTGGTCACACTTTGCTGGCTAAAGAAGAAAGCGACAAACAATATCGCTATTTTGTTCAAAAGGCCTAAATAGCGAATATAGTGCTGTGTAGGCCTGCTGGTTTAGGATTGCAGTAACTGGCTTAGGGCGCGGGTAGCAACCGCCCCACCCGCCTTAATCTGATTGGCAATATGGTATTGAAAGAAATAGCGGAAGGTAGAGGCGTTCTGCACGGCAAATAGGCAGGCATCGCCGATTAGAATAGGGAAATGCGTGGCCAAATCAATATTCGCCACCATGCCTTCTAAATCGCCATTTTGCTGTAAACGCCAACTGATGATAGGTTGGAGTTCAAATTCCTTATTTTCACCCAGCAGGGCCGCGTGGCTGCCAATAAAGTCAGGGAATTCCTGTATAAACCCGCCGTCGGCTGGCTGAGGGTAATTTACCATGGCGTCGAGCGCAGCTAAGTGGTGTGGAGGCACCTCGCTAAATCGCCGCTCTTTAACGGGGTCGTAATAGCCCTGAGACAGGCCTGATGCGGGATCAACTAAATCAATACAGCGCGCAACACCGTTAAGCCAAGGTAGCAAAGCGACATCTTTGCCATTGGCCAGCCGCGCCCAGCCTAAGATCTTGACCGCGTAGAGTTTGTCGCGGCTAAGCACGTGGTGGGCGTAGAGTAGGCAGAGGCCTTCGTACTCGGGAGAAACCCGGAGGATTTTATGTTGCTCAACGCGCGATGGCCGCTGAGGAAACGGGATAATCTTCGCGGAGGAAGACTTGCAGGGGTTACGTGGAGCCATAACATCATTCCTCACGTAGCGGGCGATATATTGCGCGGCTAAGGTCTGAAGCACGTGGCTAGAGGTGCAGAATCACCCCATTGCTCGCCATGCTCAGTTGCAAAGACGGTGCGCGGATATCCCTTTCTGTTAAAATTACTCCCTGTTTCCTGTTTTGCCAAGTGCTTCAAGATGAGTTTTTACTATTTTGCCTATGGTTCTAATATGAACCCCGCCCGAATGCAGGCGCGGGGTCTGGTGTTTAGCGCTGCCGAAAGCGCTCGCCTGCCAGGTTACCGCCTCGCCTTTAATAAGCGCTCGCACTGCACCCCGGGCGTGGCCTACGCCAATGTCGTGCACAGCAGTTATGGCGCAGTAGAAGGCGTTTTATATGCCCTGGCAAATCCGGATGCGCTCAACATAATGGATGGCTTTGAGGGCACGCCAGTGCGCTATAGTCGTGAGTGTATGACGGTGCAAACGGCGACGGGCGCAAAATCTGCGTGGATTTATGTTGCAAATCCCGCCTATGTTGAAGCGGGCTTGCTGCCGGAAAGCAATTACTTAAACCATTTATTGGCTGGCGCAGCGCATTTGTCTCCCCAATATTTAGTCATGTTGCAGGCTCAGGTCTGCCGCCCAGCCGTTCAGCTTCTTGGTGATAAAGGCCTGCTTTACAATGCGTGAATCCCTTGGCGCTGATGTTGGTCTGGGGAGTGAGCGTATATGCGAGATATTTGCTGCCTGCTTTGCAACAAGTCACAAAACAGTGTTGATCGGCGGGGGGGAAGAGCCGTTTTATCAGCCTGCGACCGAGTCTGATGGCCATCATAAAATTGTCTATCGCGCAGATTATGCCGCCAGCGCGCTTCACGAGGTAGCGCACTGGTGTATCGCAGGGGAGGCGCGGCGACAGCTTCCAGACTATGGTTATTGGTATGAGCCGGATGGGCGTAATAGCGAGACTCAGCGTATTTTTGAGAGCGTTGAAGCGCGGCCGCAGGCTTTGGAATGTGTGTTTAGCCTGGCTGCCGGTCGCCAATTTCGGGTGAGCATCGACAATCTCGGTGGCGATTCGTTCGATCCATTTCCCTTTCAATTGGCTGTTTGGCAGCAGGTGCAATGCTATCTGCGCCGGGGTTTACCTGGGCGCGGGGAGCAATTTCGGTGTGCTCTGGCGCGCGCTAGTGGTTCAGAAACCGATCTGGCGACGATTAATATACCTTTGGAATATACTGCACAAAATATATTAAATTCATTTAGTTAACGATATTTGTTGATATTTATTCTAGGATAAAAGCAATTGAAAATTGTAGTGGATGAAAACATTCCCGGTGCCGCGCAGTGCTTTGCTCAGTTTGGCGACGTAGTCACTCGCAACGGGCGACAGATTTGCCCTGCAGATGTGCAAGATGCCGATGCATTAATCGTGCGCTCAGTTACCAAGGTCAATAGGGCCTTGTTAGCCGGTACGCCAGTGCGGTTTGTTGGCTCGACCACAATCGGCAGCGATCATCTCGATAGCGAGTATTTGCGTGAGCAGAATATCCACTTTTGCACGGCGCCGGGTTCCAACGCTGAGTCAGTGGTAGATTATGTGCTCAGCGTGATCTGCGCCTTTGAGGGATTGCTGGAAACGCTACTGGGGGGCGGGCGAGTTGGTATTGTTGGTTATGGCAATGTAGGTAAGCGGCTAGGGCAGCGCTTGAGTGCTATCGGAATTCCCTGGCTGGCCTACGATCCGCTGCTCGACCCAAAACAACATCCCTGCTTGGCAACCTTAGAGGAAGTGGTGAATAGCGCGCTGCTGAGTTTACATGCGCCCTTAACGGTGTCGGGACCGTTCCCGAGCTTTCATATGCTTGATGCATCGCTGTTAGCCGCTATGCCAGCGAGTAGTGTGCTTTTGAGTGCTGGACGAGGGGAGGTGGTCGCCACCGACGAGTTGCTTAGTTTAATGGACCGCAGGCCGGACATCCGCTTGGCGCTTGATGTTTGGGAGGGAGAGCCGGCGTTTTCGTCGGAATTGGCGGCGCGCTGCGCAATTTCAACCCCACATATTGCTGGATATAGCCTTGATGGCAAAAAAACGGGCTTGCGGATGGTTGCGAGCGAATTGGCCGCCTTTCTTGGGCAATCATTGCATGTCGATGACGGTGAGGCAGCGGCGTCGGCGCCAATTGTGAGCTGTATTGGCGATAACGCGCTCAGCGTGATTCGCGAGGCGGTATTGGCGGTGTATGACGTGTCTAGCGATAGTCAGCGCTTTCGCGAAATCATTCACACACCTGAACGCAGTGAGCAATTCGATTTGTTGCGCAGACATTATCCACCGCGCCGAGAATTAGGCTACTGCCATTTACACGCCGAGAATGCCGCAATGACTAATTTGCTGCGCGCTCTGCAAGGCGGCAAATAAACTCAGCGTCACTGTCTTGTAGTGCCATTAAAGCGCTTTCGATCATGGCATCGCTGATCGGCACCTCTCGGCCATTGTGGTCGATAATCGCGCCGAGGTAGTTATCTTGCTGATCCACATTGCTCTCCTATGCGTGTTAAATTGATGAATACATGGATATATTGGGCCACGATATGCAGCCGATGTACCTAAGTAATTTACGCAATTACCAGCTTTTGGTTCACGACTTTACATTTTTAGAAGGGAATACATGTTTAAGTTAGGCTTAATCGTCAACCCCGTGGCTGGCGCGGGCGGCCCTCTTGGCTTAAAGGGGAGCGATGATTTGCGCAACAGCGATGGTCGGGCGGAAGCGCGTGCCCTGCGTTGTTTGGCGCACCTGGCGGCTCGGGCTAAGGGGCGGCTCACGGTGTTTGGTTACAGTGGCGCTATGTCGGCTCATACCAGTTCGGGTGATCATGATGACAGTGATTTGGCTGGTCTTCATTTTGTCTCAGTAGGGAGGCCGGCTTCTATTGCCGAGACTAGGGCGGATGATACCAAGGCTGCGGCGCAGGCCTTATTGGCCGTTGGGGTGGATTTACTGCTCTTTGTGGGGGGCGATGGCACCGCGCGGGACGTTTTTGCTGCAGTAGGCTCTAATCTGCCTGCTTTAGGGGTACCCGCCGGTGTGAAAATGCATTCTGGCGTTTATGCGGTAAGCCCAGAAAGTGCTGCGGATATCGTATTGGCGCTTCTTGATGGCGGCTTGGTCGATATTGACCTTGCTGAGGTGCGCGATATCGATGAACTTGCCTTCAGGCAGGGACAGGTCCGTTCTAAGTATTACGGTGAATTATTAGTGCCTCGGGTCGGCGGGTTTTTGCAACATGTGAAAGCTGGCGGGCGTGAGGTAGAGGAGCTGGTGGTCGCAGATATAGCCGATGAAGTCATTGCCGAAATGGAGGCGGATACCTTGTATTTGGTTGGGCCGGGCAGTACCACTCAGGGCGTAATGCTCGCCCTTGGCTTGGAAAACACCTTGCTGGGTTTCGATTTAATTAAGGATCAGCAATTATTGGCTAAGGATCTCAATGCCGAGGATATTGCCGCTGCTTTGTCGAATCATCGCGGCCCAGTCAAAGTATTGATTACGGCCATTGGTGGCCAAGGTCATATCTTAGGACGAGGTAATCAACAGTTAATTCCGGAGCTGATCCGCCAAATTGGCAGGGAGAATTTTATGGTGTTGGCGACCAAAACTAAAATAAGTGGCTTGGCTGGCCGGCCATTGCTGGTTGATAGCAATGACTTGGTTTTAGATAAATCCTGGGAGGGCTATATTCGAGTGATTACCGGTTATCGCGACGCAATAATGTATAGGGTGAGTGCATCGGGTGAGTGATTTTAAGGCGTTTGCGATACAAAGTGATTTCGCCCAATGGCCGCAAAAAATACAGGGGGCAGGGGATGCGCTGCGGTTGTTTCACGGTCGCGGCCAACGCTTCGTGGATTTTGAATACTTCAGCGTCGACTACTTTGAGCCAGTGCTCTGGATTGTTGTTTATCGGGAGCCAGAAACTGAATTTTGGACGGCTTTTTGTGCAGCACTTAAGGCTAATTTGGGTGCAGTCTGCGCTGCAGCTATAGTTCAGAGTCGATATCATGACTCTCCGGTAAGCTATTGTTTATGGGGAGATATCCCTAATAATTTCTCGGTAAAAGAAGGGGCGGCGGAATACCTTGTTGATTTGGCGGCAAAACAAAATATTGGTTATTTCATGGATATGCAACCCACACGGCAGTGGTTGGCAGATCGGGCCGACGGCAAGCGAATTTTAAATCTGTTTGCCTACACCTGTGCTTTTTCGGTGGCCGCAGAATTGGCTGGCGCGGCGCGGCTCGTGAATATCGATATGAGCAAGAGCGCGCTGCAAGTGGGCCGCGAAAACCACCGCCGCAACGGCGCGAGATTAACGACCAGTGGTGAGGAGGCCGAGCTCAAATTTTTGGGTCACGATATTCTTAAGTCCTGGGGCCGCCTGCGTAAGCTTGGGCCTTACGATATTGTGATCTGCGATCCACCGTCGTTGCAGAAAGGCAGCTTTGACGCCGTGAAGGATTACCCCAAGTTAGCACGACGCTTTAGGGAGCTGTTGCCCGAGGGCGGTGATATCGTGGCCTGCTTGAATGCGCCGTATTTAGATGAAGCGTTTTTGCGGGAGATAATGGCGGTTCATTGCCCAGAGGCTGAGTTTGTCGCGCGCTTGGCTGGGCGGGAAGATTTTCCTGAATTAAATGCGGATCGTGCCTTAAAAGTGCTGCACTATCGACTCGCGGCCCAAGTATAGGCCACGCAAGTCGATGTGGTAGGCCGCTTCAGGCGGTCTTGGTTTTAAGCTGCTTGCGGTAGCGTGCCAGGAAGTTGCCTAGGCGTTCAATAGCATCAGCTAAGTCCAGCTTGTTGGGCAGGAATACGAGGCGGAAATGATCCGCATCTGGCCAGTTAAAGCCTGAGCCCGGCACCAGTAATATCCGCTCCTGATTCAGCAATTCAAGAATCATCTTTTCATCGTCTTTAATTGGGTATATCTCAGGATCTAGCCTTGGGAACATATAAATTGCGCCCTCGGGTTTGGTGCAGCTAACGCCGGGAATTTCATTGAGCATCTTATGAGCGAGATCGCGCTGCTCCAGCAGGCGGCCGCCCGGCAGAATTAGCTCATTGATGCTCTGGTAGCCTCCCAGCGCAGTTTGAATAGCGTGCTGGGCGGGTACGTTGGCGCACAGGCGCATCGACGATAGGATATTCAAGCCCTCGATATAGTCGGTGGCGCGGTCTTTGGCACCGGACACGATCAACCAACCGCTCCGGAAGCCGGCTAGTCGATACGCCTTAGACAGACCATTGAAGGTCAGGCACAAAATATCGGCTTTGAGGCTGCCAATAGGGATGTGCACCGCCTCATCGTAGAGAATCTTGCTATAGATTTCGTCGGCAAACACCACCAGGTTGTGTTCTTCGGCAATGGCGACGAGCTGCTCAAGTAGCTCACGGCTATATACCGCACCCGTAGGGTTGTTAGGGTTAATGATGACGATGGCTTTGGTGTTCGGCGTAATTTTGCTCAGAATGTCGTCGACCGACGGCTCCCAGTTTTGTTCTTCTTGGCAAAGATAGTGCACCGGTGTTGCCCCGGAAAGGGAGACAACCGCAGTCCACAGCGGGTAATCGGGTGCCGGGATTAGCACTTCGTCGCCCTGATTCAGTAGCGCCTGGGTCGCTAAGCTAATGAGCTCGCTGGCGCCGTTACCGAGGTAGATGTCGCCGACTTCAACGCCGGGGATACCGATTTTCTGGCACTCTTGCATCACCGCTTTGCGGGCGCTGTACAGGCCTTTTGAGTCGCTGTAGCCCTCGCTGTCCGGCAGCATCCGGATAACGTCCTGAATGATTTCATCTGGAGCGTTAAAGCCGAAAGGGGCGGGGTTGCCAATATTGAGCTTGAGAATGCGGTAGCCTTCCTCTTCGAGCTCATTGGCGCGTTCCAATACTGGGCCGCGAATGTCGTAGCACACATTGTTTAATTTTTTCGACTTGCTATAGAGAGCCATGTCCTGCCTTCTTTATCGGCTGTAATGCCAGATTTTATGTCCGTGTTGGCGGTGACACCTCGTGGTGTCGCGCTGGTAGTGCTTAACCTAGAATGCTAAATTTGCTCGAGCGATTAATACTGGTGAAGTATAGAAGCGCCAAAACAGAGTGCATCGATTATACGGTGTTGTAGTGCCCAAGGTGGAGAGCTTTTCGTGGAAAAAATAGTGAAATCTGAGCAAGAGTGGCGGGAACTTCTCTCTAATGAGGAGTTTCAGGTTTGCCGGCAGAAAGGAACTGAGCGCGCGTTTACGGGTGAATATAACGATGAAAAAGCGGCGGGCACCTACAAATGCCGTTGTTGTGGCTTGGCTTTATTTGCTTCAGATACCAAGTACGACTCGGGTTCGGGTTGGCCGAGTTTTTATCAGCCAAGTAAAGAGGATGTTGTGGCAGTTAATAGAGACATTAGTCATGGCATGGTGAGAGAAGAGGTTGTTTGCGCACGTTGCGATGCGCATTTAGGCCATGTTTTCCCTGATGGGCCTGCGCCAACGGGACAGCGCTATTGTATTAACTCGCTGTCGCTGAAATTAGAACCAAAATAAGCTGGCTACTTGTTGTGCAGTTTGGCTGTTAATTGGCCAAAATAGGCGCAAAATTGGGTTTATTTCACTTTAAATGTAAAAGCGACTTGACGTCGGCGCCTAAGGTTTCTAGAATTCGCGCCACTTTCAGACATCAAGTGACTCGGAGTCTGGAAGGGTTTGCGGCGTCCCCTTCGTCTAGTGGCCTAGGACACTGCCCTTTCACGGCAGTAACAGGGGTTCGAGTCCCCTAGGGGACGCCATTATTCAGCTTTGCTGATATGTCGGCACAGCGAAAAAGAGAAGCAGAAATGCTTCTCTTTTTTTTTGGAAAAAATTTGAAATTGGCATGAAAATATCCTTGACGGGGTGAGGTAGGCGCACTAGAATGCGCGCTCTTTCAAGGACAGCAGCATTGTTCTGGAAAGAGCTCGCGGCGTCCCCTTCGTCTAGTGGCCTAGGACACTGCCCTTTCACGGCAGTAACAGGGGTTCGAGTCCCCTAGGGGACGCCAATTAATTTACGTCACAGCGCGTAAATTTGTCAGTTTACAGTTGATCTGTTAATTGACAGCTTGATGAAAACTTTTTATTATGCGGACCGCTTAGGTTTGACGTAAAAAGACTGTTTAATCAAGGCTGTACGGCATGTGTGAAATTGATTTAAACTACGTTTTAAATCTCATGTCGTGATTTGCGGGAATAGCTCAGTTGGTAGAGCGCAACCTTGCCAAGGTTGAGGTCGGGAGTTCGAGCCTCCTTTCCCGCTCCAAATTCTAAAAAGCGAAGCGTCTGCTTCGCTTTTTTTTCGCCCGTGTTTTTTTTTTTGCGCTTAACGTGCGCCATGTATGGCCGCCAGGGAGTTGCCCCGGCGGTGCTTTCTTGTTGCTCAGTGCATGCCAAATTGCTGGGCGCGGATGTTGCGATACGAGGTGTTTGAATCCTCCGCGCTCTGTTCGTAATACAGCTCTTCAATGTTTTGGTAGCGCGCTAACTCATCGTCGCCAAGATAGTGCAGGCAGTCCCCGCCAAAAAACCATAGGAGATCGCGATGCATATGCGGGGTGATGTCTGGGTAGTGGCTAATAATGTGCGTTATAATGTCTTGACCGAGATTGATGTAGTCGTCGCTTTTAGCGAAGTCGGCTTCGAGCTTAGCAAGCTTGTCGAGTAATTCTGTATTGCTTGCTTCGCTGTGTGCTGGGTGGCCGGGGATAATCTTGCTACCGAGCGCGTGCAGCTCGCTGCAGAGTTGCAGGTAGTATTCATTTCGTTTTGTCACGGGGTCTCCAAAGCGGATTATTGCAGATCAGCTCTGCGAGTAGACTTCTGCTGTCTAGTGTATTCCATCGAGCTGGCGTGGCAAAATAGTCGGCTTATCAAATGAAAACCAGATTTAGGAAATCCATTATGGCGATTGCCCTAGAGATTAAGGGATTACGCAAGGTTTATGACAATGGTTTTGAAGCGCTAAAAGGCATTGATTTAGAAGTTAAAGAGGGCGATTTTTACGCCCTATTGGGGCCAAACGGCGCTGGTAAATCGACTACGATTGGTATTGTGTCGTCGCTGGTTAAGAAAACCGTTGGCGAAGTGCGCATTTTTGGGCACTCAATTGATAATGAATTGGCTGCGGCGAAACGTGAAATTGGCTTGGTTCCTCAGGAGTTCAATTTCTCTAATTTTGAATCAGTCTGGGATATCGTGGTGAATCAAGCAGGCTATTACGGTTTAAACCGTAAAGTGGCCGGCGAGCGCGCCGAAAAGTATTTAAAAAAATTGGGTTTGTGGGACAAACGTAAAGTCGCCTCGCGAATGCTGTCCGGCGGGATGAAGCGGCGTTTGATGATCGCTCGAGCCTTAGTGCATGAACCCCGGCTGTTGATTCTCGACGAGCCCACCGCGGGTGTAGATATAGAGTTGCGCCGCTCAATGTGGGAATTTCTCACGGAAATTAATCGCAGCGGCACCACCATTATTTTGACCACCCACTATCTGGAAGAAGCGGAAAGCTTGTGCCGCCATATTGCGATTATTGATGCTGGCGTCATTGTTGAAAACACCACGATGAAAGCGCTGCTTAAACAGTTGCAGAAAGAAACCTTTATCCTTGATGTTCGCGATGGCATTAAGACTGACATCAGTATCCCTGGTTTTGAGACGCGTATGGTCGATGAGCACACCCTTGAGCTGGTGCTGAATAAGGGGACGTCACTCAATGAGGTATTTGTGGCCTTGGACGGCAGTGGTATTGAGGTGAGCAGTATGCGCAATAAGGCGAATCGGCTTGAAGAGTTGTTTGTGGCGTTGTTAAACGCCAAGTAGCCCGCCCACGTATTGATAAGGATGAAATATTAATGACATTAGCAGAGCAGTGGGTCGCGTTTTATACGATCGTCCGCAAAGAGATAAGACGCTTTTTGCGTATTTGGATGCAAACCTTGTTGCCGCCCGCCATCACCATGTCGCTGTACTTTGTGATATTTGGTGCCTTGATCGGCTCCCGTATTGGGCAAATGGGCGGCTTCAGCTACATGGAATTTGTGGTGCCGGGCTTGATCATGATGTCGGTAATTACCAATGCTTACTCCAATGTAGTGTCATCGTTTTTTGGCGCAAAATTTCAACATTTTGTCGAAGAAATTTTGGTGTCGCCAATGTCGAATAACACCATACTCTGGGGCTTTGTTCTTGGCGGGGTGACACGCGGTTTGCTGGTCGGCATTATTGTTACAGCTTTGTCGCTGTTCTTCACCACATTGCATATCCAGCACATTGGGGTAACGATTGCGATTGTGTTGATGACCTCAATCATGTTTTCACTGGCGGGCTTTATTAATGCGGTTTTCGCCAACAACTTTGATGACGTCTCTATTGTGCCGGTCTTTGTTTTGACGCCGTTAACCTATTTGGGCGGTGTATTTTACTCCATCGATTTACTCCCTGAGTTTTGGGCTGGGGT
Organism: Zhongshania sp.; assembly: GCF_041584495.1. Taxonomy (GTDB): domain Bacteria; phylum Pseudomonadota; class Gammaproteobacteria; order Pseudomonadales; family Spongiibacteraceae; genus Spongiibacter. The sequence continues at coordinate 15,606 of NZ_JBFHDY010000011.1, read as the reverse complement.
GTCGCGCTTGAATCCTATGCTCTATATCGTCAATGCCTTCCGCTACGGCGTGCTGGGCGTGTCTGATGTGAATGTCACCACGGCCTTTATCATGGTTGGGGTGTTTACTTTAGCGGCTTATGCATATTGTATGCATCTTCTGCGTACGGGCACTCGCCTGCGTCAATGAATTGTCTCTGGGGTAGTGGTTTAGTAAAAAAGACGGATGAAACATGAGTGAACAGCTAAGTCATGGGCCACTGGGCGAGCAGGTAGCTTATCCCGGTCAATACGACCCGAGCTGCCTGCATCCAATTGCTAGGCAGGCGGGGCGTGACGGTTTGGGTCTTGGTGACGTTTTGCCCTTTGGTGGCATGGATATTTGGAATGCCTATGAATTGTCCTGCTTAAATGAACAGGGCAAGCCCTTGGTTGCCTGTGCCGAGTTTCGAGTGCCAGCCCAGTCGCCCAATATCATCGAGTCGAAATCGTTTAAGCTTTACCTTAACTCGTTTAATCAAACTCGCTTAAGTGGTCCAGATACCATGGCCACCATGGCCGAAATGCTACGCCACGATTTGAGCCTAGCGGCCGGGGCCGAGGTCCAGGTGGCGATCTATTGTCCCGAAGATTGGCCCGCCAATTACAGTATTGCGTTACCACGCGGCGAGTGTATTGACGGCTTAGATATTTGTCCGGATAGCTATCAACCGAGTCCCAGCTTATTGTCTGCGAATACTGGCGATGTGGTTGAGGAAACTCTGTATAGCCATTTGCTGCGTTCTCGCTGTCCGGTGACTTCTCAGCCTGATTGGGCAAGTATTGAAATTAACTATCGTGGGCCGCGTATAAATCAAGAGGGTTTGTTAGCGTATTTGGTGTCTTTTCGTGAACATGACGATTTTCATGAGCAATGTGTTGAACAGATTTTCAGTGATATTAGTCGCTACTGCGCACCGCTGCGGTTAACGGTGTACGCTCGCTACCTGCGGCGTGGTGGCTTGGATATTAATCCTTGGCGAAGCAATGATGATTTGGCGAGCCCGGAGAATCGCCGAGGTGCTCGACAATGACGATGAAGGATGCTTAAGCACCTGCCCGCCAGTCAGAGATGACAGCAGACAGCTTTTTTAAATAACTATTGAAATTGGTGGACTTGCTGATAAACGCATCTGCACCGAGGGCAATGCATTCGCTTCGCTCGCGATAGGACACTGTTTGCATCACGATATAGATGTGATCGTAGCGCTTATCTTCGCGGATGAACTGCAGAGCCGATTTCCCATTCATTCGTCGCATGCTGATGTCTAGAAATATGACATCGGGGAGTTCGCTATTTTTTTTGTGGTCGAGTTCATTGAGAAGTATTTCACCGTCGTCAATTTCACGCAGCTGCAGCTGGGTACCCAAACGGCTGAGGGTTTCTTTGAAAATGATTCTGTCGGCCTTGGAGTCATCAACTATCCAAAGATTCGGGCTTCGGGTTTCAGTCATGCAGGTTTTCCCATTCGAAGTGGGTACTTCACCTAGGGTAGTGATGACAGCATTCTGGAGCTGTAGGGGATTTCCCGTATGTGGTCGGCACGTTGCGGGTCGATAGTATTATGCTGATGGTAGGTAGTTGAACGGATTCCCTGGGACGGGGCTTGGCAGCATAATTGTCTAAATATTTAATGCGCTAAGGAGTACTACATGCTTATTGCAAGTTACTTGCTAGGCTATGACGAGGACGGAAGCGTACGCCATATCGCGGTTGATAATATCCTGCCAGACGTAAAGCAGAGTTTTGATTACACCCTTTATCCGCGCGAATCGGCAAAAGGTCAGGAAATTCTTGATTTGGTTTTGTTGTTTGCCGAGGCTGACGAACACCGTAAAACCATCTGCTTACCTAACCTCCCGTTTCCCGTAGTGAGTCACTTGCTATCAGGCCAGCCTTTGCAAATAATTGACTTTGCTTATGGACGGGTCGTGCGTTTGGCCTTCGACGCGCCCTTGTCTCAGCAGCGTTGTGCCTGATGAGTTTTTGGCGAAAAAGTAAATCCAGCGCCCTCGAAGCGAAATGCTATTCCATGCATGGCCCTCAGTCAACGATTAGCTTGTGTCCGATCAGTCAGCGCCTGAGCTATTCTGCTAATTTTTCTGCGCAGACTCCCGAGACAATTGCTGGACGAATTCAGGCGGATTACCGCTTTTCACCCGACGCGGATACCCTAAATTATTTTATTAGCTTGTCAGAGCGTCTGGCTAAAGCTAACGAAGCGAAAGTGAAAGCGGGTAAGCTGTAAATTTCCACTGCGTTCGCCACCATCCTTGTTTATCATGTTCCCCTAGATTTTAATTTGTTGGGGTTCCCGTGTCAGATATAAATAATCGCCAAGCGTTTGTCACCATGCTGGGTCTGCAAGATCGTATGAATTCCAAGGTTCACGCAGAGTGGCGAAGCCAAGGTTTTGCTTGGTATCGCGCCGCGTGGATCGAGTGCGCTGAATTAATGGATCACTACGGTTACAAATGGTGGAAAAAGCAACAGCCTGATATTCAACAGGTACAGTTAGAAATCGTTGATATCTGGCACTTCGGCTTGAGCGCGATGTTCAGAGTGGGTGCAGATGTTGATGAGCTAGCCGATGAAATTGTCGTCGAACTGGGTAATTACCGCGCTTCTGGTAAAGATGTTTTGGCAGCAACGGAGTCGCTCGCAACTTACTGCCTAACTGAAAAAGCCTTTTCGGTGAGTTTGTTCTGGGACCTGATGGCCGCTGCTGAGCTGAACTTTGATCAGCTCTATAAGCAGTACGTGGGTAAAAACGTGCTTAATTTTTTCCGCCAAGATCACGGCTATAAAGACGGTAGTTACATCAAAATCTGGCAAGGTGAAGAGGACAATGTCCATCTTGTGGAAATACTGGCTACAGCCGATATGGCATCGCCGCAATTTGCTGACGATGTCTACCAGAGCCTAGCTGCTCGCTACCCCGTGGTCTAAGGATGTCTGTGGAAAAGGTATCTACTTCAGCGCTCGCTAAACTTGGTGAATTACCGGTTCAACAGCTGTTTTCAGTGCTTAAAGATTACGGCTGGATTCGTAAAGCGGACGAGGGCTGGTTCTTAACCGCCAAAGGTGAGTTTGAGGGCGGTAGCTATGTTAACAGCAAGCGTTACGGCCGCTATATTGTCTGGCCGTCAACGCTCTTAGATCACCCGCTTTTTCAAGCAATAGAAAGCAATAAACTCCTGTCTGCCGCTGCCTTGGGGCGAGCTGAGGGGTTTAGCGGTCGAGAGGTCAACCGGATGTTAGTTGAGCTTGGCTGGCTAAAGCCCAGTCACCGGGGTTGGGAGTTGACCGAGCAGGGCGCCAAGGAGGGGGGGCAAGTCTTTGAAAACCAGCAAAGCAGTTTGAGTTATGTGCTATGGCCCGAAGATATTCCGCTGCGAGCGGGCTTTAAGCGGATCTTGGCGCGTTGCAAGCTTGATGCCCCAAGTGACGGAGACTTATTTGCTGCGACGAGCCTAGAGTTGCGCAGTATCGATGGTAAGGCGTGTAAAAGCCAGGCTCACTGGGCAATTGCGCAGTGGCTGTACTTGGCTGGCCTGCGTTACGCCATGTACCGTGCATTGCCAGTGGCAGAGTTGTTAACCAGTGATTTTTACCTGCCAGAAAGTGGCGTGTATATCGAGTATTGGGGGGCAGATGATCACTCTGATATCATTTCTGCCCGCATGCGTCGGGCTGAACTGTGTAAAAAAATAGGTTTTGCAGTGCTCGACGTGCACCCCGAGGACATAGCAAATTTAGACGACTATTTGAGTCGTCACCTGCAAAGTCTTGGGGTCGATTTTTACTAAGATTAGCCCTTGGCTAAACTAGCGACTTAGCTCCTGCTTAATGGCTTCGGCTAGGGCGAGATCTTTGGCGCTTAAACCGCCAGCATCGTGGGTGGTTAGAGCAATACTGACTTTTTTGTAAACATTGCTCCACTCTGGGTGGTGGTCAATTTTTTCGGCGCGCATGGCTACCCGAGTCATAAAGGCAAAGGCGCTGATGAAATTATCAAACTCCAAGTCGGTGCACAATTTGCCGTCGCGCAACTCCCAACCCTTTAATGCTGCTAATGCGTCGCTGACTTCTTGCTCGGTAAGTTTAACGGTCATATCATGCCCTTTTTGTAAGAAATACACCACATTCCATATGGTGAGTGTACGGGAACTGGTCAAACAGGGCGAAGTCCTTTACCGCGTGTGATTTTGTTAATATTTCCAAATCTCGGTGTAGGGTCTCGGGGTTGCAGGAGATATAAACGATATGGGGGAAACGAGCAATAAACGCTCGGCTCGCTTCATCTAAGCCAGCCCTCGGCGGATCGACGAACACGGTATCGATTGCGTAGCTATCCAAATCGACATCGGCCAAGCGGCGAAAGCTACGCTCCTTATTTAGGGCCGAGGTTAGCTCCTCACTCGACATACGCAGCACTACCGCGTTCTCCACTGCGTTCATGGCGAAGTTCTCGTGGGCGGCCTTTACCGAGGTTTTGGAAATCTCGGTGGCGAGTACCCGGCGAAAATGACTGGCCAGCGGGATTGTAAAATTACCGTTGCCACAATACAGCTCGAGTAAATCTGTGTGGGGGTTGTGGCCACAGCGGGCTTTGGCCCAGCTCACCATTTTGGCATTGACTTGGCCATTAGGCTGAGTAAATCCGCCCTCGTATTGGTGGTAGGCGTAGTGCTGGCCATCGACAGGCAGCTGCTCGAGTACGTAGTCTCTCCCTAATACCAACTTCTGCTTTTTACTGCGGCCAATAATTTGAATATTGAATTTAGCTGCAACAGTTTGCGCGGCGGCTTGCCACTCGTCGTCTAAGCGGCGGTGGTAAATTAAAGTGACCAGCGTATCGCCGCTTAGCGTACTCAGAAAATCAATTTGGTATAGCCGCTTACTCAGTGCTAGCTGCTCGCCTAAGGCCTGCCGCAGCGGCTCCATAAGCTCACATATCGCGCGCGAGGCCGTGGGGAAGTGCTTGATGCGCACTGGCACTCTCGGCTCGGCTGGATCAAACATGGCGTAAAAGAAGCTGTCACCTTCGTGCCAAATGCGGAACTCAGCGCGCAGGCGGTAATGCTCGGCGGGCGATGGGTAAACTTTTGGTTTTGGCAGTTGGAGGTCGGCGAAGCGTGCGCTTACAGCGTCGACTTTGTCAGTGAGTAATTGTGGGTATTTTTCAGGGTCTAGTGGTCTAAAACTCATATTGATTCCGTGGCTGTAGCGGTAAGCCGCTTGCGGTTACGCTGTTGCCATATTGATTGGGCACTCGCGAGGCATTCTGTTTGACTCAACTCGGGATTGCGTAATTGCAAAGCGATGGCGATAGTGCCTTGAATGGCGAGGCGACCATATTCGGTAACGTCATCATCACGCCACGCGTTTAATAGATCGCTTAGGGCTAAAGTCTCGAGCTTTTCTTGGCGGCCCTCCAGCATGCGCGGCCATTCCGATTCTGCTAACACACCATTGTGAACAGTTTTTACTCGGCAAGTTGCCTCGGGCTTGCGCTCGGCTTCACCCGCTTCGCCTTTAAAGACAACGGCGTGAGCTTGCGCTAATAAAGCGGCGGCTTGTTGGTGGTTGTCAGCGTAGGCTGGGTGAAAAATGCTTTGTATTGAGTAATCCGCAGCCAGTGGATTAAGCAGCCGAGATAAGGTGTGTACTGGCGAGCGCAGGCCAAACTGCGCGCGCAGATCGATCATGCGTTGCAGGGGCAAGGAGAAGTGCCCGAGGGGCAAGTAAGCAAAGTTGCGGCTGTCTAGCTTCAGGCTGACATCCGGCCAGTCCAGAGCGCAGGGCTCGCCCAGGGCGTTTAGCACCTGCTCGCTATAAACTCGGTCGGCAGTGTGGCCTGCTGCGCCGTGCATGAATACCCGCAAACCACTGTCGGCCAGCGCGAGTGCGGCAAGGAGATACCAGGGCTGTTGGCGCCGCTTGCCGGCGTAGCTTGCCCAGTCTAAATCTGCCGCAATTACGGGTGCATTGAGGGTCTCGCGAATTGCGCGCACAAACCCGGCCAGCTCCTCGCAACTTTCTTCTTTGACCCGCAGCAGCATAAGAAAGGCGCCTAGCTGCACGTCTTCAACCTCGCCTCGCATAATCATGCCCATTGCGGCGTAGGCTTCGTCGGCACTGAGCGAGCGCGATCCAGTCTTGCCTTTGCCGAGAATGCGAACATATTGCGCAAATGGGTGTTCCATCATAGTGTTTTTAACTCGGATTAATTTACAGGCAGTTGTCAGGGCGGGGCAGCCCGGCAATTTTACTGAGTAACTTTGCCGGGCTGCCGGGAAAGTGCTTAAGAAAATACAGGCTGTTACCCTTGTCGTCGCCGAGCGTTAGCTTGGCGTATTTTATCAGTGGCCGCATCGCGGGGGACAGGCCAAATTGCTGATAATAGTGCTGTACGAGCTGGATTAATTGCCAGTGGCTATCGCTAAGCTTAATGCCGGCTTCCGCGGCGAGCTCCTCGGCGACGGCGGGGGACCAATCTTTGAGGTCTTTGAGAAAGCCATCCGGGTCGGTGGCGATGCTGCAGCCATTTACGATTATCGCCGCCATCTTACCAGCTCAAGCAGTGACGGTGCTGCGCGCAGAGCGCGACAAAGCCCGGGTAGTCGACCAGCGTTATCGCCGCAATTGGGCTTATTCCGCGACGATCAACGTCGTCGCTCAATGCCGAAATACGAATATTGCGGTGCTCAAGCGTAATTCGTGTTGCGGCAAGCACGACGGCGTCTTCGATAAGGATAAGGGCATCACCGTCGCTCATACTGAAACGGCATCGGTTTAGGCTGCTCGGGCTGCTTAATATATGTAGGCTCACCTAAAAACTCTGTATTCGATCGGCGCCGCGCATTAAGTCAGCGAGTTCTGTGGCGGAGAGGGCTTTAGCGTGGGGTGCCAAGTTTGTGGCTGATATGTTTCTGCTCGTGCAGTCGTCACTAAGGTAATAGATATTCTCAATTTCGTACAGCGGCAGAGCATTGATTACACCGATATGCGGCTTTTTTTCGGTATTGCCTTTATCTTGCGTATTGAGTAATTGATAAATCGCATCTTGAGCAAAAACAAGGCTGACGTGTTGATCGAATGCGGCGCTGGCCAAAGCCATATCCAATGCTTCTCGGGCAATGCTGTGACCGTAGGGTGCTCGTGTAAACAAATACAAAAATGTCACTGGGCATTACCGCCAAAGCGAATGACGCGGTCAGCATTTTGGCATGCGTCTACCCACTGACCTAAGCCGCCAATGCTAAAGCCATCAGCCAAGTTGTGGCCGTCAAGTTCGTAGCGGGCAGCTTCTTTCGCGTCCACAATGCCGCGGCGCAGCGCACTGGAAATACAGACAACTAAATCTAAATCAAAGGTTTTCTGCAAGTTTGTCCACTGCTTCGGTACCGCAATTTCATCTTGAGGAGGCGTCGTAAAGCGATTGGCGCAATGCACACCATCGTTAAAGAAAAATACCCGATAAATTTGATGACCACTATCGAGGGCTGCTTGGCAAAAACGTAGGGCAGTTAAGCTGGATTGGTCGGTACAGGGTTGGCCGCTGACGAGTAAAGCGAAACTGAGGCTCATGAGAGCCTCAGTTGAGTTGCAGGTGCACTTAGGGGGTGATTAATCATCGCTACCAAAAATGCCAAGCAAATGCAGTAAGTGTACAAACAGATTGTAAATATCCAGATAGAGGGCGACGGTCGCACGAATATAATTTGTTTCGCCGCCATGGATGATTCTGCTGGTATCAAACAAAATCAAACCAGACATAATAAATACGGCTGCGGCTGAAATTGCCAACGATGCCGCGGGTACCTGGAAAAATAGGTTCGCAATGCTGGCAACGACCATGACCAGCAAGCCGATCATCAAAAAACCGCCGAGAAAAGAGAAGTCCTTACGGGTAGTTAATACATAGGCTGAAAGGCCAAAGAACACCAGGGCGGTGCCGCCAAGAGCCTGCATTACTAGCTCGCCGCCATTGGGTAGCGAGAGGTACATTTTTAGCATTGGTCCGAGGGCTGCACCCAATAGGCCAGTGAATACAAATATGGCAATAATGCCTTTACTTGAATCTGCGGTTTTGTGGACTACAAACAGCATGACAAAGCCGAGTATGGACAAAATTAGTCCAGTGCCGTGGCCGATGTTGAGGGCCATTGCCAGGCCAGCGCAGAGTGCGCTAGTGACAAGGGTCATGCCTAGCAGCATATAAGTATTGCGCAGCACCTTGTTGGTTTCGAGAACGGGCTGGGCGTGCGCGCCTGTCTGAAAGACCGATTTGTCTTGCATGGATGACTCCGTAGTAAAAGAAGGGTTAAAGCTTTGGCAATCATACTTCGTGGGGTGTTACGACTGCAAGCCTATACATGCTAAGGTTAACTTAGCTTAATCCAGTTAGTTTCAATTGCCCTTGCTTGGGGCGATCGCAAGATCAAGAATTTCGCCGTAAGTCCCGGTGTGATCGAGAAGAGCAGCCGTCATGGCTGAAGATTGGGCAAGTTTTGAGTAAACGTCTTTCAGCGGGATGTCGATAAAGGCGGGGAGCCTATTCGTAATAGAGTCGATACCTAGGTCATGAAAGTCGCCTATTAAAACCTCGGCGGTTGCTAGAGTGCCATTGTCGTTTTGTGATTTTAATGAGTTTATTTCGACCGCGCGGCACAGTAATTCATAGGCTACCGTTTTTCCGCGTGTATTTAATATGGGTTGGCGGGCTATTAGCGGTGTGCTGATGTCACTGATTAAAGCCTCATGCGTGTCAATGCGTAGCTAGGCGCGACTATTTATGGCGCTGTCGCACGCCGAGGGATTACACCTGCAATCTTGCGATTAGAGTTTAGTACTTAATGTAGGCGCGGCGACGGAGTGGGATTAATGGTGCAGTCTTAGCGGTTTGGGTATCAGAATATAGCGTGGGATTGTACGTAGGGAGAATCTAGAATCTGGCTCGGTGATAAAAGTGGCGGAGGGGCAGGGATTTGAACCCTGGGTTGGGATGAACCAACGCCGGTTTTCAAGACCGGTGCAATCGACCACTCTGCCACCCCTCCGCAGCAGTTGCGAATTATACAGAGCTTGTTAGACGAAACAAGCAGTATCGAGAAAAAGACTTATAAATCAGTTTGATGTACTAGGATTTGCTTAAATTTTAGGCAATAAAAAGCCCGGCATGGGGCCGGGCTAGGGTTTTAGGTGCTTTGCTTAATTGCGCGGATCGTTTGCTGCTCGAGGTGCAGCGGGGCGATTTGGGTTAGGCTGGGCAATTATGCTTGGATCGAGTTGCGGCGCTTGTGGCTGAGCGGTAACAATTTCCAGCGTTTTAACTGGCTTTGGTGCCACCCGAGGATCATTGCAGGCACGGCCGACTGGCCGAGGCTTGTCGATAGTTGGCTCCCTTGCCGGCGTTTTTTCTGCTGGCTTGCTGACAGGTTTCGAAACTCTTTCTGCAGTCGGTTTAATCGGTGTCGGTGCAGACGCCTCAGTTGCTGTTGGAGTGGCGGGGGGTTCTGTGGCAGCTTCCGCAGCAACTTCAGGTGCCGCAATCTTGGTCGCGACTTCTGCGCTGGCTATAGGGGTCTCGGTTTCTGTCGCTGTTTCCGTGGCGACGTCAGCTTCAGGGCTTGCAATCTCGGTTGCTGCGGCTGGCACTGGTCCTGATTCAGCTGCGGCTGTTACCGGTTCGGCGGTTGGCGCTTCTAGGACAGGTGCTGCGATTGGCGCCGGAGTATCGTCATTGCTGGGCGCTGCCTGGCTTGCTTCGGGTACAAAGCGCGCGGTGGTTGTTGGTGTGATCGGCGTGAATTCATTTTCTTCAGCCGTGGGTTTTTTTGCCGCTGGAGCGGTATTTGCTAGCTTGGCTTCCGCCGTTACGGTTGCTGCTTTATCTGTGGTCGCGGCACCAGTGGTGTCTGTCGCCTTGTTGTTTGCTTGGTGGTTTGTAGCGACTGCAGTGTCATCGTTGGGTGCAGGGGTGCGGCGACGCTCTTGCTGATTGCGCGGTCTGCGGTTGCCTGGGCGGCGCTTGGGTCGCGCTTGGCCTTCGTTTCCGGGGTTTGCTGGTGATTCAGCGGCTTCGATTGGCGCTTCTGCCTTCGCTGCTTGGGCCTCAGCGCGGTTGCTGCGGTTATCAGTTACGCGGTTGTCGTCGCGCGCTTGACGCTGGTCGGGGTTGCGGCGATTGCGACCGCCGCGATTGTTGCGATTTCCCTGGCGAGGATTGCTATTGCGGTTACCTTCGTTGCGGCGTTTTGGTGCTGGCGCTGGTTCGGGTTCTGGCTCCGGCTCGGCGGTTTTAAATAATCCGCTAAAGCTCTTGCCCAGCTTGCTGAAAAAACCTTCGCCGGTTACGGCAGGTGCCGCAGGGGCTTTGGCTGCGACAGCTTCGGTGGCAGCAGGCGCTGGTGCCTTGGGGGCGAGGGTGCGAACGACGGCGGCGGGGGGTGCAGGCGTCGAAACAACTTCGTCAGAAATCTCTTTTTCGGCTTCGAGGTCGGCTACTATTTTGTAGCTGATTTCCTGTTCGTCGCCGAGGTCGCTTTCGCGGAGGCGCACCACTTCAAAGTGGGGGGTGTCAAGTGCCGGGGTCGGGATAACCATGACTCGGACGCCGCTGCGCTGCTCGATATCGTATATCGCGGTGCGTTTTTCGTTAAGCAGGTACGATGCAACGTTCACTGGCACAATGGCGCGAATTTCAGCGCTTTTCTCTTTGTTTGCTTCCTCTTCGACGAGGCGAAGAATGGATAATGCGAGAGAGTTGGTGTCGCGAATAGTACCTTGACCGCTACAGCGTGGGCAGACTTTGGCGCTGGTTTCACCCAGTGACGGACGCAGGCGCTGGCGAGACATTTCTAATAAGCCAAAGCGGGAGATGCGCCCGATTTGAATACGAGCGCGGTCTGGCTTCATCGCATCGCGAACGCGATTTTCGACTTCGCGTTGGTTTTTAGCCGCTAGCATGTCGATAAAATCGACAACAATTAAGCCGCCGATATCGCGCAGCCGCAGCTGGCGGGCAATTTCGTCGGCTGCTTCTAAGTTGGTTTGCAGGGCGGTTTCTTCAATGTCGCCGCCTTTGGTGGCGCGCGCCGAGTTTATATCGATAGAAACCAGTGCTTCGGTGGGGTCAATAACAATTGAGCCGCCAGAGGGCAGTTGCACTTCACGCTGGAAAGCCGATTCGATCTGGCTTTCAATTTGATAGCGGTTGAAGAGGGGAACCTGATCCTTATAGAGACGAATTTTGCTCTTAAAGTGCGGCATGACCTGTTCAACGAAATGCATGGCTTCGTTGTAGGATTCTTCGGAGTCGATTAAAACTTGGTCGATATCGTCGCGAAGGTAGTCGCGAATAGCGCGGATAATGACGTTGCTTTCTTGCAGGATCAGGATCGGTGCCTTGCGCTCCTCAGATGCTTGCTTGATTGCTGACCAGAGGTGCAGCAAATAATCTAAGTCCCACTGCAGCTCTTCGGAGCTGCGGCCAACCCCGGCGGTGCGGACAATCACGCCCATCGCATCGGGGATGTTGATTGAGTTTAAGGCGTCGCGTAATTCAGTGCGTTCATCGCCCTCAATGCGGCGAGAGATGCCGCCGGCTCGTGGGTTGTTGGGCATTAAGACCATATAGCGGCCCGCGAGGCTTATAAAGGTCGTGAGGGCCGCGCCTTTATTGCCGCGCTCTTCCTTTTCTACCTGAACAATGACCTGAGTGCCTTCTTTGACAAGATCTTTGATTTTGGCGCGACCGCCGCTGCCATCGGCAGGGTTGCGGTAGAAGTATTCTTTAGAGATTTCTTTGAGGGGTAGAAAACCGTGGCGCTCAGCACCAAAATCGACAAAGGCGGCTTCAAGGCTTGGTTCTACGCGGGTTATGGTCCCCTTGTAGACGTTGGCTTTCTTTTGTACGCGGGTGCGATTTTCAATATCCAGGTCAAACAAGCGTTGGCCATCGACGAGGGCAACGCGCAACTCTTCTGGTTGAGTTGCGTTAATAAGCATTCTTTTCATGAGCTAAAAATCCCAAAAGCCGGGATTTGTCGGGCCGCTCATGCGATTGAGCATCTTTAAGCGTTCTGATGTAGGCTATATTAGCTGGTGAGGCTGCTGATTTATTGCTGCGTGCACCTTGTACATCAGTGGGGCCGCGTTGCCTGGCCGTTATACTCCAGTTCGCTTAATCTGGCCTTGAGGCCTTCTGCGCTGGGCGTCTTTCATCTATTACTGTTGGGCGCAATTTGCGGCGCCAGTATTGGTAACGTTCTTTACGTCGCTTTCTCAGAGTTCTATCGCACTTGCGGTGCTAACAAATATCGGCAGCACTATTATTTAATGTACCGACACTACGGTAGAATGCCCGCCGGTACACTGCTATTCACTTATGTAAATTAAGGCTATGCGAATGTGTCGCAATCTTTGCCTCAGTATTAGCCGGCGGTCTTCCCTCTCATCACAGCCCTGCTGTGGTGGGAACCGGACCCGGTTGCTACCGGGCGACTATACCAGTAATCAATAACTAACTCAATGAGTTACAGGAGTGTACGTGGAATCCGAAAAAGTCATCAATTCCGTGGTTCGTTTGGTGGCGGTCGAGGCTGACTATGTTGGTCAGCGTATCGACAATTTCTTAATGAGAGAGTTAAAAGGTGTTCCTAAGTCTCGGATTTATAACCTTTTAAGGCGAGGTGAGGTGCGGGTAAATAAGTCTCGCGCGAAGCCGGATTACAAATTGCAGGCTGGTGACGTTGTTAGGGTACCGCCGGTGCGGGTGGCGGTGCGTGAAGAGTCCGCCGTTCCGTTGGGATTAGATGCAGGCTTGCGCTCGGCGATCCTGTATGAAGATGCCGGTTTGCTGGTCATTAATAAACCGTCGGGCTTGGCTGTGCATGGTGGCAGCGGAATATCCTTGGGTTTGATTGAGGCGCTGCGGCAAATGTATCCCGAGCAGCGCCACCTGGAATTGGTGCATCGTCTTGATCGGGATACGTCGGGCTGCGTAATGGTTGCCAAAAAGCGCGGTGTGCTCAAGCAGCTTCATGAGCTATTAAAAGCCCGTAAAGGTGTTGATAAGCGGTATTTGGCGCTGGTTGGCGGTAAGTGGCCAGCTCGCAAGCAGCAGGTGAATGCGCCGCTGCAGAAAAATGTACTGTCGTCGGGGGAGCGCGTGGTGCGGGTTGAACTTGAGGGTAAAAAATCGGTAACCGAATATACCCTGCTGCGCCGAGTTGCTGGCGCTAGTTTAATTGAGGCGCGCCCTGTTACTGGGCGAACTCATCAGATTCGGGTGCACTGCCAATACGCGGGCTATCCGATTCTTGGTGACGATAAATACGGCGATGATGAGGCGGACGCGAACTTCCGCAAGCTGGGTTTGAAACGCTTGTTTTTACATGCTCATTCTTTGGCGTTTAATTTAGATGGTAAGCGCATCTCGGTGGTGGCGCCGCTGCCTCCAGAGTTAGAAAAAGTATTGGAAAATGCAGGTAGTGACTAGTAATGCTTATAATTTTTGATTGGGATGGCACCATATTAGACTCCAGCGATAAGATTGTGGCCTGCATGCAAGCTGGCGCGCGGGAGTTTGGCGTAGAAGAGTGCGCCGCCGAAGATATTCGCAATATTATCGGCTTGGAGCTGAGTATTGCTATTGCTACGTTATACCCGGAGTTGAGTGCGGATGAGGTTGAGGCGTTGCGGGCGGCCTATGTTCGCAGCTTTATTTTGGCAGATCGGCAGCCCTGCCAGATGTTTGCCGGCGTTGAAGAGAGCTTGCGGGCTTTAAAGGCGGCGGGCCATGATTTGTGTGTTGCAACGGGTAAGAGTCGTCGCGGCCTAGATCGGGTTTTTGCTGATTTACCGATAAGCTCGCTGTTTAGTGCGAGTCGCTGTGCTGACGAAACTGCGTCAAAGCCCGATCCGCTAATGCTTGCGCAGTTGTGTGCAGAGCGAGGTTACGAACCGGCATCGGCGCTGATGGTGGGTGATACCGAGTACGACTTAGAGATGGCGAGCCGTATTGCTATGCCAAGCGTGGGTGTTTCTTACGGCGTGCATAGCGTTGCGCGACTGCAGCGTTGGCAGCCTTTGGCCGTTATTGATTACTTCTCTGGCTTGCTGCCTATTGTGGGTGAGTTGGCTCGCTGAGTGTTTATAGTAGGGGGTAGTCTTCTTCTTTTAAGAAGTCGATAAGTCGGATCAGCGGTAGGCCTATTAGGGTATTTGGGTCGTCGCTGTGGATGTGACGAAATAGGTTAATGCCGAGTCCCTCTGCTTTAAAGCTGCCAGCGCAGTCGAGGGCGGGTTCTCTCGCGGTGTAACGCTCAATTTCTAGGGAGTTGAGGGTGCGGAATGCCACCGTTACCGTTTCTACGCTAATGTGCTGCTTGCCGGTTTGGCTGTTTAGCAAGCAAATTCCGGTGTGAAAGAGTACTTCGCGTCCTGAGCATTTGCTGAGCTGGTTTTGAGCGCGAGCGCTGGTGCCGGGCTTGCCGAGAATTTGTCCATCTAGCTCCGCGCATTGGTCGCTGGCGATGATGAGTGCGCAGGGAAATGATTCAGCTGCGCTAAGTGCTTTGCTGATGCTTAGTCGTCTCGCCAGCGCGGTCGCTGGCTCGTTGGGTAGTGGTGACTCGTCGATATTGGTGGCGTGGCAGTGGGGGTGCAGTCCGATTTTTTCCAGCAGTATACGTCGATAGCTGGAGCCCGATGCCAAGATCAGGGGGAGTGGCTTTGGTGTGGCTGGCGGCATTTATGGTGCTTCTTTATTTCGGGGTATGATTGCTAATCATAAGCTTTTGCGGTGGCCAGTCGCCAGTCTTGATGCGGAAGCCCTTGATCGCCCTTGTTATTAGGCTCGTTGCAGGTGTTTTTGCTTTGACAACAGGGGGGGAAGTCCCTATTATTGCGCGCCTATGCAAAGACAGCCCCTACCTAAGTTCGTTGATGCTCGGAAATTTGTTGCTGGTGGCATGGAAATTCACGCCTCGCAACAGGTTGCTGATCTCAGCCGGTTTGCTGCCGGACTCGCTAATACTAGCGGTTCGGTAGACGTAGACTTGCGCTTTTTTCGAAGTGAGCAGGGGTTTAAGTGTATAGCCGGTACTGCTGTCAGTCAGGTTGATGTTCTGTGTCAACGCTGCATGGAAGCAATGCCTATATGCATTGAGGCTGAATTTAATTTAGCCATTGTGTGGACAGACGAGCAAGCCAAAGCACTGCCGAAATCACTGGATCCTTTGATTTTAGGCGAAGATGAAGATTTGGTTTTAGCGGATTTGCTGCAGGATGAGCTGATCATTAATACTCCTTTTGTTAGCTATCATGATGACGCTGTTTGTAAAGTGTTTGAACTGGAATCAGAGCCTGAGCCAGTTAAAGTGATAAGTGACACAGAGGAAGGCGATACGCCGTTTGCTATTTTGGGGCAGTTAAAACCCCGCGATTAATCTCTATTATGAGGAATTTTTAGGCCATGGCTGTTCAAAAAAGTAAAGTGACACGTTCACGTCGGGGTCAGCGTCGTTCGCATGACGCATTGACTGGTCCAACTTTGTCTGTGGATCAGACCAGCGGTG
>NZ_JBFHDY010000010.1:0-58174 GCF_041584495.1 Zhongshania sp. | reverse complement strand
TTGCAGCATTTCACGCATGCTTATATGTGACATGATTTTTCCTTAATTAACATCGGGTTACAAACTTGCAGAGACCCCGTAAGCCAACCCCAGCTTTACTGGAGCACCCGGGATTACGTGTCGGTTTCTGCGCGTCATTTAACCAATTACAGCAGACACCATAATTGGGGCGCGTATTTATACCACAGAGCCCTCACCACATAAAGCCAAAACCGCCTTTGACGCTAAAATTCCCCGCCACCTTCGCCACACTATAAGCGATGGTTTACAATACCGTGCTTTGATCGCCTGACACTTGCGTATATCGGTACTCTATTTATGAATGTAAGCATTAAAACCCCCGAACAAATTGCTGCCATGCGCATTGCTGGCCGCCTTGCTGCAGATGTCCTTGAAATGATTACCCCCTACGTAAAGCCAGGCATCAGTACCGGCGAGCTTGACCAAATCTGTCACGACTATATTGTCAATATTCAGGGCGCCATTCCCGCACCACTAAATTACAACGGTTTTCCCAAGTCAGTTTGTACCTCGCTGAACGAGGTCATCTGTCACGGCATACCGTCAGACAACAAGGTAATAAAGGATGGCGACATCCTGAATATCGACGTCACCGTTATTAAAGACGGTTGGCACGGCGACACCAATCGCATGTTTTATGTTGGCAATGTGCCCGAGCACGCCAAACGCCTGTGCGTTGTAGCGCAAGAATGCTTATACCAAGCCATTGAAATCGTTCGCCCCGGCTGCAAGCTGAGTGATATCGGCACTGTTATTGCCAAGCACGCCCGCGGCAAACACTACAGCGTGGTCGAAGAGTACTGCGGTCACGGCATTGGCTTGGTCTTTCACGAAGACCCGCAGGTTTTGCATTATGGCGAGGGCTATAACCGTCGCAATGATCTGGTATTAAAGGAAGGCATGACCTTCACCATCGAACCGATGATCAATGCGGGCAAAAAACACACCAAGCTCAATATGAAAGACGGCTGGACAGTGACCACCAAAGACCGCCGTCTTTCAGCCCAATGGGAACACACCATGGCGGTGACCAGCGATGGTGTAGAAGTATTAACTGCCCGGCCCGACGAACCTTTTTACCAGGAGTCCAAATGAGCAATTTGGTTCTACCGGAAGCCCAGCTCCTAAGCCAGAAAGACCCCAGCACCAACAAACCCATTAAGGTCTATAAAACCTACCTAAAAGAATTAGCCAAAGACCTCAAAGAACGCTTTGAAGTCAAGGAGAGCATTCGCGAACTCGTGGCGCTGCGCTCTGCCCGCATCGACGCCCTACTGCAAAACATTTGGGCCAGCTATCAATGGCAGAATGACATCAGTCTAATCGCGGTTGGCGGCTATGGTCGGGGTGAACTACACCCCTACTCCGATATCGATTTACTGATTCTGACCACGGATGACGCCGCTGACTACCGCGACAATATTGAAAGCTTAATCACCCTCCTGTGGGATATTAATCTTGAGATCGGCCACAGCGTCAGAACCATTAGCCAGTGCTGCAAGACCGCCGCCGAAGACATTACCGTTGTCACCAATTTAATGGAGTCGCGCCCGCTGGCCGGTAACGACGCCCTGCACACTGAGTTAATGGCGCTGGTTGGACCCGATCAAATTTGGCCGAGCAGCGAATTCTTCCGCGCCAAGTGGGATGAACAAATCCATCGCCATCGCAAATTCGCAAATTCAGAATACAATCTGGAACCCAATGTCAAAAGCTCTCCCGGCGGCCTGCGCGACATCCAGATGATTGGCTGGGTAGTAAAGCGGCACTTTGGCGCCCAGTCCATTGACGAATTATTAGAGCGCCAATTCCTCAGCCAAGACGAATTAGACACACTAAAAGAAGGACAAGATTACTTATGGCGCGTTCGCTTTGCACTGCACCTCCTTGGTGGTCGCGAAGAAGACCGTCTCTTATTTGACCACCAGCGTACACTGGCGGAATCCTTTGGGTTTACCGACGGCAATGGCAAGCTCGCCGTTGAACAGTTTATGCAGCAGTACTATCGCTGGGCCATGCATCTTGGTGAGCTTAACGACGTTCTCATGCAGCACTTTGATGAGACCATACTGCGCGCCTGCGAGGCCGAAACCGTACTCGAGATAAACCCGCGTTTCCGCATTCGCAACGGTCATATAGAAGTCGCTAACGACAAAGTCTTTGACAAAACGCCCTCGGCACTCATGGAAATCTTTGTGCTGATGGCAAATCACGAAGGTATTGACGGCGTGAGGGCCAGCACCATTCGGCTCATTCGTAAGTCCCGCCACTTAATAGACGACCGTTTCCGCGCAGATCCGAAGAACAAACGCTATTTTCTGGAATTACTGCGCTCCCCCAATCGGGTCGCCCTGAATTTACGGCGCATGAAACGCTTCCGCATTCTCGGCAAGTTTATTCCGGCCTTTGCCCACATCGTCGGCCAGATGCAACACGACCTCTTTCACATATACTCTGTCGACGCCCACACCCTAGAGCTAATCAAAAATATTAGCCGCTTCCGCTACCCCAGCATGGTCGCGCAGTACCCCATGGCCTGCCGAATAATGCAGCGCCTACCAAAGCACGAGCTACTGTATCTCGCGGGCTTGTTTCACGACATCGCCAAAGGCCGTGGCGGCGACCACTCCAGCCTCGGCGCGGTAGATGCCAGAGCGTTTTGTGAATCTATTGGCCTTAACAAACGCGACGGTAATTTAGTCGCGTGGTTAGTCGAAAAACACCTCGAGATGTCCTCGGTCTCCCAGCGCAAAGATATTCAAGACCCCGAAGTCATTCGCGATTTCGCCCTCACCATGGGCGACATTCAGCACTTGGATTATCTGTTCTGCCTTACCGTAGCCGATATAAACGCCACCAATCCCACCCTGTGGACGTCCTGGCGCGCCTCGCTAATGCGTCAGCTCTACGCCGAAACCCGGCGTGCACTGCGCCGTGGCTTAGAAACTCCCATCGACAAACAAGAGTGGATTGACGAAACCCAAGCGGGCGCCATCGAAAAGCTCGAAGACTACGGCTTCACCGAAACAGAAATCCGGACCCTGTGGGCCGACACCGGCGAAGACTATTTTATTCGCGAGCAGATCGACGATATCGTTTGGCACACCCGTGCCATTGCTCAGCGCACCAAACCCAGTGCGAGCGTAGTACTAGTCAAAGAAGGCGGCTTGCTCGACCACGAGGGTGCCACCCAAATCTTTGTGCACACCCAGGCCAGGCTTGGCCTCTTTGCCCTGCTCGCAGAGGCGCTAGAGCAACTCGACCTCAGCATTCAAGATGCACGTATTTACAATAGTGGCACCGGCTACACTCTCGATACCTTTTATGTACTCGGCGCCGATGGCGAATCCATTGGCGACAATCCCAGCCGGATCGCTCACATTATTGAGTTCATGCAGGAACACTTAGAATACCCCGAGCGGTTCCCCGCCACCACTGAGCGCCGTACACCCCGGCAAATGCGTTTGTTCTCAATACCCACACGCACCAGTATGGCCACCGATCTCAACAAAGGTCACACAGTGCTCGAAGTCATCACCCCCGATAGACCGGGGTTACTGGCGCGTTTGGCGCGAATATTCAATCAGTACAGTATTCGCCTGCAAAACGCCAAAATCGCCACCCTCGGCGAACGCGTTGAAGACGTATTTTTTATTACCGACGAAAACCAGCGCCCCATTGATGACCCCAAGCTCTGCGAAGAAATTCAGCAGGCCATTTGCCGGGAACTGGACGAAAAAGCGAGTAGCAAGCCCCTATGAACCCCAATTTAACGGCTCTGCAAGCCTACCCCTTTGAAAAACTACGCGCCTTATTTGCCGACATACGCACTCCTGCACTGGCCCATATTGCACTGTCTATTGGCGAGCCCAAGCACGCCTCGCCAGATTTTGTCGCCAATGCCATTAAGGACAATATCGACAAGCTCAGCAACTACCCCACCACCAAAGGCATTCCCGAGCTAAGGCAAGCCATTGCCCATTGGGCAACTCAACGCTTTAGCTTAAACAAGCTCGACCCAGAGACTGAAATACTGCCAGTTAATGGCACCCGCGAAGCGCTATTTTCCTTTGCCCAAACCGTGGTTGCGGCCACTCCCAATGCACTCGTGTGCAGCCCCAACCCCTTCTATCAAATTTATGAAGGCGCGGCATTGCTGGCCGGCGCCCAACCCGAATTCCTAGCCTGTCGCGCAGATAACAATTTTATCCCAGACTTTGCCGCAGTCAGCCCCGACGTGTGGCAGCGCTGCCAACTGCTTTTTATCTGCACGCCGGGCAATCCCAGCGGTGCCGTAATGAGCAGCGCGCAATTAAAAGCGCTTATCGCGCTGGCCGATCAATACGACTTTGTGATTGCCAGCGATGAATGCTATTCAGAACTGTATTTTGACGAAGCTAGTCCGCCTCCCGGCCTACTGCAAGCCTGCGCCGAACTTGATCGCAATGACTACCAGCGCTGCGTGGTCTTTCACAGCCTGTCAAAGCGCTCTAACCTGCCGGGTTTACGCTCTGGTTTTGTGGCGGGCGACGCCAATATTCTCAAAGACTTCTTGCTCTACCGCACCTACCACGGCTGCGCGATGCCAGTTCAGCACCAATTGGCCAGTGTTGCCGCGTGGAACGACGAAGCTCACGTTAAAGCCAACCGCGACCTCTATCGTCAGAAATTTGCCGAGGTACTGGCTATTCTGGACGGCTGCTTAGATGTTCGTCAGCCCGATGCCTCATTCTATTTGTGGGCCAAAACCCCGATCAGCGACACCGATTTCGCCAAGGGCCTATTCGAACAACAGCATGTCACGGTATTGCCCGGCAGCTATTTATCTCGCGACGTCGACGGCTACAATCCCGGTGCTAACTACGTGCGTATGGCGCTGGTGGCTGAGGCCGCCCAATGCGCAGAGGCCGCCCACCGCGTAAAAGCCTATGTACACAGCTTAAAAGAGCGTGGCGCATGTTAAAGAAAGAACGGGCCGCATTTATTGAAAAACGCCTGCAAGAACTGTATCCAGAACAGCTTATTCCACTAGACCACAAAGACCCCTACACCCTCTTGGTTGCGGTTTTGTTGTCAGCCCAGTGTACCGATGCGCGGGTAAACCAAATTACCCCCGCGCTATTTGAATTGGCCGACAACCCCTTTGATATGGCCGCGCAGAATGTGGAAGTTATCCGCCAAATTATTCGCCCCTGCGGCTTATCACCACAAAAATCTAGCGCCATAAAACGCCTGTCAGAAATTCTGATCGAGAAGTTTAACGGCGTTGTTCCCCAAGATATGGCCGCACTGGAAACCCTGCCCGGCGTCGGTCACAAAACCGCCAGCGTGGTAATGTCCCAAGCCTTTGGCGTGCCCGCCTTCGCCGTCGACACTCATATTCACCGCTTGGCCCAGCGCTGGGGCCTGACAAACGGCAAAAACGTGGTGCAAACGGAGAAAGACCTCAAATCCCTCTTCCCCAAGGAAAAGTGGAACTCGCTACACCTGCAAATTATTTTTTATGGCCGCGAATACTGCAGCGCCAGAGGCTGCGACGGCACGGTGTGCGAGATATGCACCACCTTGTACCCCAAGCGCAAAAAGCCGCCAACAGTGTACAAACCTTAGTAGACGACATGGCGCCGTGAACCACCGGCCAGAATTTGTTATCCTTAGCGGCTGAATTTTTCAGCCCACATGCAACAAGAGCAGAACCATGAGCACCACACTCTACGGCATTAAAAATTGCGATACTGTGCGCGCCGCGCGCCGCTGGCTAGAGACCCACAACGTCGACTTTAGCTTTCAAGATGTTCGCGACACCCCGTTAACAGCAGCACAGCTAAAAACCTGGCTGCAAGCATTGGGCGTAGACGCGCTAGTCAATAAACGCAGCACCACATGGAAACAACTCAGCCCCGCGCAACGCGATGGGTTAAACCCAGACACAGCTAATACCCTACTTTTGGAACACCCGACGCTAATGAAACGCCCCCTGCTCGACACCGGCAGCGAGCTACACCTCGGCTTTAAGGCCGAGCATTATCAGTCACTGTTCACTCATCACACCCTTTAAGCCATTTAAGAGACCTTACAATGACTCAAGCACACTTCGCACTCGGCCTCGGCCTCGGCACCCAAAATCGCAAAGGCGAGTGGCTAGATACCTTCTATGCCCGGCCCGTACTCGCCCCAGCCGCCAAAATGGTCGATGCCATCCTCAGCGTTATTGAGCCTGTCGAAGGCAATACCGCCAGCGCAGTAACAAAAGACCAAATGGCGCAGATCGCTGAAGCCCTGAAGGCTGCAGGCAACAAAGACCAAGCGGAACTCGCGGTGCAGTTGGCCAGCGGCAGCCAACCCTTAGTCGTTACCCTGCTCGCCACCGACGACGCGCCGAGCTCAGTACCTGAAGGCTATTTAAAACTGCATTTGCTGTCACACCGCTTAGTAAAGCCTCACAGCATTAACCTTACCGGCCTCTTCGGCGCACTGCCCAATGTGGCGTGGACCAATAAGGGCGCGGTTGATATCAGCGAGCTCAAGAGCCGTCAGCTCGATGCACGCCTTCGCGGTGAAATGCTCGAAGTGATGTCGGTAGACAAATTCCCCAAGATGACAAACTACGTTGTGCCAAGTGGCGTGCGCATTGCCCACACCGCGCGGGTTCGCCTCGGCGCCTACCTCGGTGAAGGCACCACCATTATGCACGAGGGCTTCGTCAACTTTAACGCGGGCACCGAAGGGCCGGGGATGATTGAAGGCCGGATTTCCGCAGGCGTGATGGTTGGCTCGGGTTCCGACCTCGGCGGCGGCTGCTCCACCATGGGCACCTTGTCTGGCGGCAATAATATTATTATCTCGGTAGGCAAAGAATGCCTCATCGGCGCCAATGCTGGCGTTGGCATTCCGCTGGGTGATCGCTGCACCATTGAAGCTGGCCTGTACATCACTGCCGGATCGGTACTCACCATCATCGACGCCGATGGCGCGGTTGCTGGCACGACGAAGGCGCGCGAATTATCGGGCCAGTCTGACTTACTGTTCCGTCGCAACTCTAAAAATGGCGCGGTTGAAGTGTTAACCAATAAATCCGCTATCGCCCTCAACGAGATGCTTCACGCGCACAACTAAGCGCGGATCACTGTGCTCTAGCGCCCCTTGGCGCTAGAGCTAGCCTTGCCAACTACTCGCCATAGCCCATCGCATCGTTTAAGCGCATTTTGCTGCGCACAAATATGCCATTGCCACGCCCCACCTCGTTACCGTCACTATCATAAACAACCGCCTCAACAATAAATTGCGACTTAGTGCGATTAACAACTTTGCCCACGGATCTCAAACGACCTTCATCACCGAGCGCGAACAGAAAAAGCCGGAATTTTTAGCGATTAATCCTAACGGGCGAATTCCCGCCATTATCGACCGCGACTTGGGCGACTTTCCGATTTTTGAATCCGGTGCAATTATGATTCACCTCGCCGAAAAGGCGGGACGCTTACTGCCAACAGACGCTAAAGGCCGTGCAATGGTCATGCAATGGCTTATATTTCAAATGGGCGGTGTAGGACCAATGATGGGCCAAGCCAATGTGTTTTTTCGCTATTTTCCTGCAAAAATACCTGCTGCAATTGATCGCTACCAAAATGAAAGTCGCCGCTTATTCGAGGTATTAGACAAGCGCCTCGGCGAAAGCCAATGGCTTGCCAAAGATTACTCGGTTGCCGATATCACCAATTGGTGCTGGGTGCGCACTCACAAATGGCCTGGGATATCTGTCAGGGCGCTGGCTAAATGCCATGCGCGAGCAGCCCGGCATGTAAAAGGGCATTGATGTGCCGTTTAGTCTCGATAATTTATTAGAAGACAAAGACGCCCAGAAGAAATTTACTGACAATGCAACTAAGCTCTTGCAAAAATAGCGACGCGGCAAACTAGTGGTGTATCCTAGTCAAATAGACAGTAACAATGCCACTAGTTACAATGCCCTATATTCAAAGCCAGCGTTGTAATACAGCGTCGCCTATCGCGGCTCCAACAATCATACTCGCTAAGCTATTAATTATGCCTAAAGACGCAACAACTGTAGAAAGTGATGGCCGCCGTCAACGCACCGAGCGCAGCCGCAGCGCCATCATTAATGCCGCTCTCGAACTAATCGAAGAAGGCCTACTGATCGCGACGGCTCAACAAATTGCCGACCGTGCCAACATCGGCATTCGTACCTTTTTTCGCCACTTTGAAGACATGGGCGCCCTCGCTCAAGCGGTTGATGAAAGTATTCGCGGGCAATACGAAGCGGCCATGCTCGACGCCGACCGCAGCGGCACGTTTGAGGAGCGCATTCTGCACGCAGTGGAGCGTCACGCCGACGTTTACGAGCAAAATTACAATATAATCTTAGCGACGACTGCACAGCGCTGGCGCCTTGAAGTATTGCAGAAAAACTACGCCCGGGTGCAAAAAGGCCTGCGCAAAGATCTTGATAACTGGCTGCCCGAACTCAAGACCATCGCCTCGTCACAGCGCGAAGCCATAGATGCTATTGCCTCTTTTGAGATGTGGCACCGGCTTAGAGAACATCAGGGCCTAAGCGTCAAAACCTGTATAGAGATAATTAACGGCCTGCTACTAAAACTGACCCAAAGCGCTTAAACACCTCGACTACCCCTATTTGCTCGTCAGGTGTAAACCCTCATCGCAAAACAAGGATAATATAATATGAGCACTAATCTGTTTGATTTAACTGGAAGCGTGGCGCTGGTTACCGGCGCAAGCCGTGGCATCGGCGAAGCCATTGCCCGACTTTTGGCCGAGCAAGGTGCCCATGTTATTGTCTCTAGCCGCAAAATTGACGACTGCCGCACTGTCGCCAATAGTATTATTGCAGCTGGCCACAGCGCTGAAGCCCTAGCCTGTCACGTGGGTGATATGCAGCAAATTGCCGACGCTTTTGCAGCCATTCGCACACAACATGGCAAACTCGATATTTTAGTGAACAATGCGGCTGCCAACCCTTATTTCGGCGACGTGCTCGATACCGACTTGGCGGCTTACAATAAAACGGTGGACGTAAATATACGCGGCTATTTCTTTATGAGCGTCGAAGGCGGCAAAATCATGCGCGATAGCGGCGGTGGCGTCATTATTAACACCGCCTCGGTCAACGCGCTACAGCCCGGTGATATGCAGGGCATTTACTCTATTACCAAGGCCTCCGTGGTCAATATGACCAAGACCTTTGCTAAAGAATGCGCGAAACACAATATCCGCTGCAACGCGATATTGCCTGGTTTAACAAAAACCAAGTTCGCCAGCGCACTTTTTACTCACGATAAAATATACAAAGCCGCCATGGAAAAAATTCCCATGCGTCGCCACGCCGAACCTCAAGAAATGGCCGGCACCGTGCTGTATTTGGCGTCCAACGCCAGCAGCTATACCACGGGCGAATGCATTGTTGTCGACGGTGGTCTAACGCTTTAAACAAGCAAGGGATTCGCCGCGCCGTGACAAGCGCGGCGAAGCTCAGCCAGCCTCGAGCAAGCGCTGAATTTCGCGGCCAAATAGCCAAAGCCGATCCTGCCCCCACAGCGCCAACACTTGCTCACCGTTTTTATTTAACAAACGAAAACTCGGCACGCCCCATAAACCAGCGTCGTACATAGCCAGTCGATTTTGTTCGACCATCGCTTCCCAGCGCGTATCCACTAATTGCTCCTTAGCCACCTGCCAGTCCAATCCCGCCTGCTCAACAACCTCCTGCAAACCACTCAATTTATTCGTATTCACCCCTTCCGCAAAGGCCAAACGCAAAACGCTGGAGAGCAGAGCATTGCCCTTACCCTGCTCACACGCCCAGGGGTAGATTGCATAACAGCGCCGCACTGGGTCACCAATAGGGTCGTAAATAGGGCCGAATGGCACGCCGCTCGCCCGCGCCTCACGACTGCAATCAGTCATAATATAAGCCCCCTTGACTCGCGTTGCCGGAACACCGCGCATGACCATTGGCAATACCGGCCGCACTACAAGCTTAACGCCACTGTCTGCGGCCAGTTTTAGTGCCCGATCAAAGATGATGGCGGTATAAGGGCTGCGCAAAGAGGGGTAAATTTCAAAGGTCAGCGAGCCATTATCTTTTAGCTCGCCGATTTCTACCGCTTTACGTGGTGCTAACAGCGCGGCATCTGGCTGCTTATCGACGCCGAGCGTCGCCAGTCGGGCTTCTAAATGGTAGAGACGGTCAACACCCCAATACCACTCCTTGCCATAGTAAAACATCGCGCCGGAATAATGACCGAGCACAGCGCGTTGCGCATTACCCTGCTGAATACGCGCCGCGGTGACTTCAGGGTTTGCAGCGCCTAGCCTCTCAGCAAGGGCGGCCAGCGTCGTCTGATCGTGATTCCATAGCGGTGTGCTCACCTCAACGAGGCAATCAATAAATCCCTGCGCAGTTTGCCTAGCCAGTATCGCCTGCGCTTGATCCACAAGGGCCTTAGGCGGCTGGGTGCTGCCATGGGGAAAATGCAAACCGTAGTGTGGCCCAATGTGAATCGCATCTTGCCGAGCAAGGTCACTCAGCAATTGGGGCTCAGGGGCATTTGCGTCTTGTGACGCGGATACCAAATGGCAGACCACCGTCACGTCGTAGCGCTTACTGATTGCCGACAATAGCTGCGCGCTGAGGTGGCTGTAGCCATCATCAACTTGATGAAAATATTCCACAATATGTGGAGAGCCAGCGCTATGACGACGACGCTCAAATTTAGCGCGCAGTTTAGCTTGGTAGCGCAAACTCGCAAGCCTTGACATAAACAGTGTTGAGGTCAGCCAGCGATATAGTCGGCTCGGTTCAGAGCTTGATATGCCGCCCTGATTTTTAAAATTTTCAGGCATGGTCGACCTCTTTCATCCACTGTCACTTTATAGCGCGACAATCATTATTATTCAGTCGAAAAGCAACTTTTAACACAGCACATAAGTCGGCCATTGACTCCTTTCTTTACAAATGACTTGTTACCCGCAAGTATTGACACTCACAATGCCATTACAAGCATTCTAATATGAATAACCACCAATTGACGCCGGAATAGATAATGAAAAAATACAATAAATTAATAAGCCTGCTATTTCTTTTCGCACTTACTGGCTGCATGCCCTCGGGCCTGAGCAAACTGATTCTCGAAAAAGGCATGGCAGCGCGCATGTCGGCCAATACCCTCGCTGAACTCGACGACGGCCTGCATCTTGCGCTTTGCGGCGCACGCGGACCGATGCCATCGCCCAATGCGTCTGGCCCCTGCGTACTCGTTATTGCTGGCGAGCGTATGTTTGTTGTTGATGCGGGCACCGATGGCCTTAGAAACATTGCGCGCATGGGCTAGCCAATAAACCAGAGTGAAGCGGTGTTTCTCACTCACTGTCACTCTGATCACATCGACGACTTAAGTGAAATGGGTACGCTACACTGGGCGAGCGGCGCACCACGGGCTATAGGCAGGCAGCAGACATAATCTGTGTCGCTTAGCGGCGACTACACCCTCATAACATAGCGAGGGGAAAATCGGCCTCTCGCTATGGCAAATTTAAGCTCCTTTCTTCTGAACGCCGCTTTTTAGCAAAACTGCTCTACCTTATAGCGACAGTGTGATGCCCTCTTTTGCCAATGCAATTTGCCCTGCTCGCCGCAGTGTTGATTGGGAATCAGTGAACTCCTAGCGGCAAAATGACTCTAAACTGCCGATGTCACCACCGGCTTTTATTCATCACTCAACGCAAGTTTTTACGTTTTAAACGGGGAAAAACATGGAACTTCAGATTACGGGTGTATTCGGATTTCTTATTTTTATAGCCGATATTTGGGCCATTCTCAATATTGTGCAAAGCAAGGAAAGCTCCGCCACCAAGTTATTATGGATAGTCTTAATCCTATTTTTACCCGTGCTAGGCCTAGCCATTTGGTGGTTTGCCGGTCCCCGCGACCCACGCTAATTCCGCCCATAAATGCCTTCACCAACGCTAGGAAATAAACCTGCCGTGGAAACCATGCCTCAAAAATCGGCTAATTGGCCGCTTAAAATCATTGCTATTCTGGCCATCCTCTACACCCTACAGGTGGCGAGGGACGTCATGCTGCCAATTACCTTGGCGCTCATTTTCTCGCTGTTATTAAGCCCCGTCGTAAGTCGCTTGCAGGCCTTGCGCCTACCCCGCAGCCTCGCGGCGCTGCTGGTGATGGCCGTTTGCCTAGGCATAGCCGGTGCTGGTGTTTACGCCCTGGCCAAACCCGCCAGCCAGTGGCTACAGCGCGTACCGGAGGCGGTTGAAATAGTTCGCGAGCAACTCAGCAACGTCAATGCTGACAGCCCCGACGTTGACGCAGCCACCCGCAGCATCGACTCGCTCGCCAAAGAGCTCAGCACCACCTCCAGCAATCCCGGATTAACGAAGGTGGTGATTAGCGATGCGGGCTGGCGCTCGGAGCTGGGCGAAACCGCGAAGAATTTCGGGGTTTACGGTACGCTGAGTATTATTCTCTTATTCTTCCTGCTAACGTCTGGGGAAGCGCTAATGCGGCGCTTTATTCATAGCCTACCCGCCCAGCGCGACAAAGCCGTGGTCACCCGTATAGCCGAGCGCGCCCAAACTCAGATGTCCCGCTATTTAATGACCATTACCGCCGTCAATGTGTCAGTCGGCTTTATAACGGCACTTGCATTATATGTGTTAGATTTTCCCGACCCCGCGCTGTGGGGCGCAGTAGCGGCACTGTTGCGTTATATTCCCTACCTCGGGGTCAGTATGACCTTGATTCTATTGAGTATAGTAAGCGCGGTGAGCTACCCGACCGCCGCCGCCATGATCGTGGTGCCGGTGAGTTATGGGCTGTTTACCGCTGGCATAGGCCAGTTTGTCGACCCCTTCGTGCACGGCTTCCGCTTCAGCCTCAATCCGATTGTGGTGTTTCTGTGGATTTTTTTCTGGGGATGGCTGTGGGGGGCACCCGGCGTATTGCTCGCAGTGCCACTCCTCACGCTGTTCCAAGTGGTTTGTCAGCACACAGAGCGCCTGCTTCCCGTCGCCCATATTATAGGAAATACCGATGACTAAGCCCTTAGATGCCTATCGCAAGCAACTTTGGCCACTGCCGATACAATTGCATACCCATACCGGTGATGTGCGTCGCCTTGGGGTAGAAATTGAATTTACCGGCATGGAAATAGACGCTATTGTCGACAGCATTATTAATCAATACGGTGGCCGCGCCGAGCCCCTCTCTGACTACGAAATAAATGTTGTGGAGACGTCGCTGGGCCAATTTGGTGTTGAGTTAGATTTTTCATACATCAAGCGCATCAGCCGCGAGCGTCATGAATCTGCCGACAGCAACGACCTTGAAGAATTGGCCGAAGCCATTGTCGGCGCTATCGCCAAACAGTTGGTGCCCTTTGAAGTTGTTGCCCCCCCCATCGACATGACGGACTTATGGCAGCTAGAAGACCTTTTTCTGACGCTGCGTAATAGCGATGCCCAAGGCACCCACGCCTCGGCCAAAAACGCCTTTGGTCTGCAGCTCAACCCCGAGATGCCAGATTGTGAAGCCGCCACTATTCTCAATTACTTGCGCGCCTTTTTATGTCTGTACGAGTGGCTAAAAATGCGTTGCGATGTCGACTTCAGTCGCCGCCTAACCTCGTATGTCGACCCCTTCGGCAGAGACTATATACGCAAGATTCTCAAGCCCAGCTATGAACCCACTATCGAAGAGCTGATTGACGATTACTTGGAGTTTAATCCTACCCGCAACCGCGCCTTAGATATGCTGCCATTATTCGCCCATATCGACGAACCACGACTGCGCGCCAAAGTGGATGACGACCGAGTTAAAGCGCGGCCCACCCTACACTATCGCTTACCTAATAGCTTAATTGACGACCCGCAATGGGGTTTAATTCACCCCTACCGCGACTGGCTGCAAGTGGACAATTTGGCCATGGACAAAGCCCGCCTCGAAACAGTGTGTCGGGCGTATCGCAATTATTTAGATAACCCCACCGCCAATTTATTCACCAATTGGTCGCACAGCGTTAGCCAATGGTTGATACCGGAGCTGCTGTGAATCGACCATTAATTGGCGTTACCGGCGACGACACGCGCCTGCCGCTGGCCTGGTGGTTTATTCGCTTGGCGTTACAGCGCTGCGGCGCTGAGGCCTATCGCCTCACACCAAGCCACAGCGCCATCCCCGAAAATCTGGACGGTATTATTATCAGTGGCGGCGACGACATTGATCAGCGCCTCTATATGCCAGACGCGCCGGAAATTGCGCCGATCAACCGCGAGCGCGATCGCTTCGAAATGATTGCCTTGGAGCTTAGTCTGAGCCGAAATTTGCCGATACTCGGCATCTGTCGCGGCGCGCAATTAATGAACGTGGTACTCGGCGGCACCCTGCATATCGATTTGGGGGAGCTGCGCCGTCTAACCTCAAATAAACGTATGTTGCTACCGCGTAAAACCCTGCACATAGAAACCTATAGCAAGCTTTTCGATATTCTTGGCAAAGAGCAATGCAAAATAAATAGCCTGCACCATCAAGCCATTAAAGATCTTGGCGAGGGCTTGCAGATTGCAGGCCGTGATTCAGACTTTATCGTACAGGCCGTTGAAGACCCCGAAAACCGCTGCCGTATTGGTGTGCAATGGCACCCAGAATACCTGCCTTTTCAAGCACGGCAATTACATTTATTCCGGCATCTGGTTGCGAGTGCCCGCCTGTGATTTCCTCTTATCTACTCTTGTTTGCGGTTGCCTTTGGCGCCGCCACCCTGCTGCCCTTTTATTCTGAAATTTTATTGGTTAGCCAGTTGCGCGAAGGCCTGCACCCCGGATGGCTATGGCTGGCCGCTACCACCGGCAACACCTTGGGCGCTGGCGTGAATTGGTGGATGGGCGCAAAACTTGTGCAATACGCTGACCGGCGTTGGTTTCCGGCCCGTAAAGCCGACATCCAGCGCGCCCAAAACTGGTTTACCCGCTACGGTAAATGGACCTTACTCATGTCGTGGATGCCCATTGGCGGCGACGCCCTCACCGTTGTCGGCGGTATAATGAAGGTGCCCGCCCCGGCCTTTTTCATCTTAGTCGGCATCGGCAAAGGCGTGCGTTATGCCCTGGTAATTATTGGTTTGGCCGCCTTTTAAGCGCAAATAAGCGTAGAATAAGGCCTCCTGAAATACCGCGAGTTAGACCATGGCCTTAAATGCCACGCTGTTCAAAACCACCCTCGATGTCAGTGATATTCGTCGGCACTATTATCAAACCCATCAGTTTACGGTGGCACGCCACCCTTCAGAGACCGATGAACGCATGATGCTGCGAATCCTCGCCTTTGCGCTTTATGCCGATGAGCATCTCGAGTTTACCAAGGGCCTGAGCACTGACGACGAACCCGATTTATGGCTTAAGTCGCTCACCGGCGAAATAGACCTGTGGGTCGAACTCGGCCTCCCCAGCGAAAAACGCATGCGCAAGGCCCGAGGTATAGCCAAACAAGTTGTACTGTTAATTTACGGCGGCCGCACGGCGCAAATGTGGTGGGACGAACACGGCGCCAAAATTAGTCGTTACGGCAATGTTCGGGTCATTGAAGTGAACCCAGAAGACTCCGCCGTGCTCACCGCCATGGCTCAGCGCACCATGAAATTACAGTGCACAATCGACGAAGGCTCGGTGTGGTTTTCTGACGCCACCAGCAATGTTGACGTACAACTGATTAACCGCTGCTAGACAAAAAAGCGTGCGAATACCCAAACTCTAAAATGACGGTGTTTACGTAGAAACTGGGTATTCAATCATTTTTGTAAGGCTCTTTTAAAGAGCGCACAGGAGAGCGCATATGTTTCGTTTTTTAATCCTCATCGCCGTAAGCGCCCTAAGTGCCTGTAGCAATGCGCCGATGAAAAGCAAGGCCAGCACGCAATTTGCTCCCTGCCCCAGCGCCCCCCACTGCGTATCCAGCTTGGAAACCGGCAGTAAACACATTGCCGCCATTTCAGTGAATTCTGCTCAAGAATGGCAGCGGCTGCAAGCAACACTCTTAGCCATGCCCCGCACCGAGGCCATTGAGCGACAAGCCCAATACGTCCACGCGGTCAGCCACAGTGCAATTATGCGCTACAAAGATGATATTGAATTGCGCTATAGCCCGAAAGAAAATCGCGTCGATGTGCGCAGCGCATCACGCATTGGCTACTACGACTTTGAGGTTAATCGCAAACGCATTGAAGCACTGCGCGAGCAGTTTAATGCCACGACCGCCCCTTAAGGCGCGGTCTGCTGCTGATAACGCCGCGGAGACAAGCCAGTTTCCCGCTTAAATGCGCGGTTAAACGCGCTTTGTTCTGAATAGCCTAACAATAGTGCTATTTCACTTAAGGTAAGCCGCTTATCCCGCAAATACTCCTGTGCTAACTGAGTGCGGGTTTGCGCCAAGATCACCTTAAAGCTCAAACCCTGCTCGCTAAGGCGTCGAAACAAGGTACGCTCTGACATATTCAGAGTCGCGGCGACCTGCGCAGAATTAGCGCGACCACTTTGCATGGCCCTCAGCAGCGCTTTGCGCAGGCCTTGAATAAAGCCTTCGCTATCGGGCAGCACGGCGAGTGCCGCTTGCGCCTGACGTTCTAATAGTAGTTTCAAGCCGGGATCGCTATTGCTTACCGGCAAATCTAAATACGCCGTGGGAAATTCCAATGCCGTACAGCTTTGCCCAAAACCCACCGGCGCGCCAAAAACATCGATATAGGCTTGGCAATCGTCAGGCTGCGCAAAGGTAAAATTTACCGCCAAGGGACGCAGGTCGGGCCGGCCAGTCATTAACCGCAAAAAGCGCAGCAATCCGCCAACGAGCACCTCGTCCGACAAGCGGGTAGACGGCCCGTAATTTGCGCTCCAACTCAAGATCATGCGTTCACCCTGCAATTCAATACTGGCCTTGTCGCCGTCGTGCAGCAGGCCTTGATAGCGCTGAAACTCCAGTAGCGCTTCGGCCACCGTATCGCTGGCGAGGGTTAAATACCCCAACATGCCCAAATGGGCGGGCTGTACGCGCTGGCCTAAGTCCAAACCAATATGCCGACGGGGAAAACGCTGTTGCAGGCGGTCTAATAAAGCCCACCACTGGCCAAAGCTAATCCGACTACTGGGGCTAAAGCTTTGCAGCTGAGCATATAATTCGCAGTGAATATCACCTTCGCTACGCATAAAATCGCGAAGCAAACCGGCCAAATCGCCACTGACCTGCAATTCTGCTAGCTGTAATGCCGCCACGCGTTGTACTCCCAGTAATTGGCCTGAATAACGCATATCATCGGCACAATGGCAGGAAATGTCAAAAAGGTGCCTGGCTTAGTCAATTTATTTCCGTTAAGACCGCCTATTCTTAACACTCCAGCGATCATGTACCCTGCTGTTTGCTTATTAACGAGGCTTTCTCATGCAAGACGTTCTCCACGCCCTGTTTTTTGTCACGGCCTTTGGCGCACTCTTTCTCGCGATTATTGGCGCGGAATACCTCTATGTGCGTAAAACCGGCCAAACCGGGGTTTACCACCCCCGCGAGACGCTGGCCAACTTGACCGCAGGCCTGTCCTATAAGGTGGTCGACGGCATAGCCATTGCACTGTTCATTCAGGCTTTTTACCTAAGCGTTTACGAGTGGGGTTTGCAGTGGCAGCCCGAGGCGTCGGTATTGAGTATTGCGGCGCTCATTGTGTTTATCGATTTTTGCTTTTATGTAAATCACATCATGATGCACAAAGTGCGCTGGTTTTGGAGCGGCCATATAACCCACCACTCCTCAGAGCACATGAACTTTTCAACCGCACTGCGCCAAAACTTTACCTTTGCCCTCTCGGGCACCTGGGTATTGTGGTGGCTGCCCGCCGCCTTAGTCGGCTTTGATAAGGACTGGGTGCTATTGGCGATTGAAGGTAACTTACTCTATCAGTTCTTTTTGCACACCGAGCAAGTGGGTCGATTGGGCTTTGTCGAAAAAATCATGAACACCCCGTCCCACCACCGTGTTCACCACGGCAGTAACCCCCAGCAGATCGATCGCAACTTCGGTGGTATTTTTATCTTCTGGGATAAAATATTCAAGACCTTCCGCGACGAGGCCGATGCCGGCGTAATCAAATACGGTGTCACGCACATGCCAGCTAAGCCTTACAACCCTTGGTATTTACAAACTCACGGCTGGGTGGAATTGGCGCAGGATGTGTGGCGTTACAAAGATTTACGGATTTTGTACAAGCACCCTGAATGGGTCGACGAAGTCTATGCGAACAAGGCAGTCAAAACGGAGTGGGTGGGCGAAAAGGCCTGAACACCTCAGGCCATCATAAACTAGGCAGGCTCGGACCACACCGCAAACTCATTGCCACTGGGCTCAGCAAAATGAAAGCGGCGACCGCCGGGAAAGTCGTAAATTTCTTTTAGAATAATCCCGCCGGCCCGCACCACCTCGTTGCGGGTCTCTTCTAGGCTCGCACTGTAAAATACCAGCAAGGCACTGCCGCTTTCCACTTTGCCACTGAGTGGCGCGCGGTAAAAGCCACCATCTAAGCCCTCACCGGCAAACGCGGTATAATCTGCACCGTAGTCGGTAAAAGACCAGCCAAAGGCCTTGCTAAAAAAGGCTTTGGTGGCCTCAATATCCGCCGCCGCGAGTTCGACATAATTGAGTTTGCCGTGAATATTCATATACCACCTCGTTTAATCGGCTGCTTGCACCTAGGCGCTTAGTGCAATATTTCGATAATTTCTAAGGTAGCCGCGAGCAAGCGCAGGCGCCGATCTTCGATTTCAACGGTAACCATAGCCGTAGTTATCGATTGGCTCAATGATATGGCCATGACTGTATATATCGCGATCCAAATGGTGACCCACCGCCAACTTCTTTTGCCAACCTGGCGGCAGAGAACGGCCCTCCGCGACCTTTTTCTGCAAGCCCGGTGGCAATGACTTACCCTCTTGTTTGGCCACGGCTGGCGTTGTCGCCAGCAGCAAACCAGACGCCATAATAATGCCTAACATCGCTGTTATTTTCATGATGACCCAACCTCATTGAACGTCGAAAAAATCGCTACCACAGCTCAGACCACCAATAGTGAACTAAGTGCTATTACGGTCTGCCTTTGAAATTTTAGCTCGCCACCGGCATTTCCCCTATACTGAGTGGCCATCCTCGCCAAGATTAAGCTGAACTATGCGTAAAAAAGACAAGAAAGCTGAAAACGACATCATTGAGGTATTAACCCAAGCCTGTGATGAAGCCTTAAGCACCATTGCCGATTTCCGCTGGCTCAGCCATGAATTGGACTATAGTAACATCCAGCAAAGCTTGACGGTGCGCTGTGTGTTTGATGCCAATGCGGACCTGAAGACGCTAAGCAGCAGCCCCGAGGGCTTAGCCTTAAAACAGTTGATTCGCGACAAACTTCGCAGCGCCGGCTATTTGCCTAGCAATAATATGAATTGGATCGAATTTGAACTTGCTAGCCCCAAGGGCAAGCGCAAGGGCACGGCTAGCGAGCGCAAAGTTCACTAAGCAAGCCCTCGCAAGCTTAGTAGATTCATACTACTTCCCGCGATATTGTTATTGACCTGTAACTCAGGCGACAATACCGCTTACCTATACTCGTGTCTTTAATAAGAAGGAAATCACTATGTTTGAACCCTCGGCAATTCTCGCGCCCATTATGGTGTTGGTCATGTGGAGCTTTGTCATGATGACTTGGATGGCGGTGACCCGTCTACCCGCAATCCCAAAGCTTAAACTCGGTCGTGATGCTGGCCAGCGCACCAGTGATTTGGGCAAACAAATGCCACCCCATATTCAGTGGAAGGCCGACAACTACAACCACCTAATGGAACAGCCGACCATTTTCTATGCAACCGCCATCGTCTTGGCGCTGCTTGGCGCCGGAGAAGGTTTTAACCTAATGCTGGCGTGGTTTTATGTTGGCGGTCGTATTGTGCACAGTCTAGTGCATGCAACCAGCAACGTGGTTATGGTGCGTTTCAGCCTGTTTTTCTTAACGTCACTCGCGCTAATCATTATGGCGGCCAGAGCTTGCTTGCTCATCTTTTAAGGCACTATTACTAAGCCTTAAAGTACAGAGACAGCAATAGGCGCTGGCTAAGCCCACCGAGCGGCGGGACTTAGCAGCGCTTTTTTATTATTCAATCTATTGAGTGTTATACCGCTTCGGTAATTAATGCGTTACTGATGCGAACCGCACGATGGGGCTGAAACTGAGGCCCGTGTAACTGTTCTATTTTCCCGCCGTCGTTTAAAAACTCATCGACCTGCCGAGATATCTCCGCTCTCAAGCTTTGCTGATAATGATTAGAATGGGTGCCGTGTTGCTTTATATAACGATCCATACCTCAACCCCTTAACAATTATGCCTACAAGCCACCTGCTCAGCGGCAAAGAGAATGCTATAGAGAGGAAATGACATTTTAGGGATGGTTTTATGACAGTTTTAAAAAAATAAAAGCCGCAATGCGACCTTTATTAGCAGAATAACGTAAGCCTAAGACTATACTGCAGGCATGTCGTCAGCCATTTCCCGCAAGAGGTTTTTAGCCACTTTATCTAAGGTTGCACGGGGAAATTCATCAACAATATACACCGCGCGCGGCACTTTAAAATCGGCCAAATTCGCCTTGCAGTGGTCGATAATGGTTTGTGCGAACATCGCATTATCCTCTGGCGCACCCCAACCTTTAATCACAAACGCCACTGGCACCATGTCTAACATGTCGTGGGCTTTGGCAACAACGGCAACTTCGCCAATACCACCACCAGGCACTTGCATACACACTTCTTCGACCTGACGAGCAGAGACATTTTCGCCCCCCACTTTTAAAGCGTCTTTATCGCGGTCGCTGAAATAGAAGTTACCCTCGTCGCCGACATGCACCATATCGCCGGTTTTAAACCAACCGTTAGGTGTAAAGGCTTTGGCCATGGCCTCGGGGTTTTTATAGTATTCCAAAAACAAGTTCACACCCCGTGTACCCTGCACCCACAGCTCGCCGATTTCGCCTTTTTTACAGGTCGCGCCAGTCTCTGGATTCACGACCGCAAGATGATAGCCCGGTGTCGGCTTACCAATAGAACCTTGCGGCCAGTCACTGACAAAATCAGACCGCGTTGCGTGGGTAACGGTTTCAGTCATACCCCAGCTGGCAAATGACTTGGCCTTAAGCCAGCCTTCAATGTCTTTCCAGATAATGCCCATTGGCATGACCTTTAAGCTGTGTTGTTCCGGCACCGCTTCCATCCCTATCGCCTTAAAGACAAAGGGAATCATAGAGCAGTGAGAAACTTGATACTTGTCAATCACTGCCCAAAATCGGCTGGCAGAAAACTTGGGCATTAACACTGCGGTGGCACCCACCCCGAGCGAACCCCAAAATGCCCAGCTTTGGCAGTTAACATGAAAGAACGGTAAAAAACCGAGGTAGACGCTGTCGCCATTCATTCCCATGCTGCTGGAACCCATGGTGCCCGACCACAGCGCATTGGCGTGGGTATGCACCACCGCCTTAGGTAGCGAGGTCGTTCCCGACGTAAACATAATGCCGGCAGGTAACATCGGTTCTGCAGCACGTGTCGGCAGGCTTGCCGCATCGCCATACAGACTGGCGAATTTATCGCCGCCACTAGGCGCGTCCGCCGCCTCGCCAGAATTATCGTCGGTAACCACAATCCACTTCAGCTCTTTGGCGTGGGCCTTGATTTCGTCGTAAAACTTGGGCTGCGTAATTGCACCCACCGCTTCGGTGTGGCCTGCAAAGTAGGTGATTTCGCCACCCACCGAGCGGGTATTGGTGGTCACGCCAACAGCCCCAATTTTGGCACAGGCATACCATGCCAAAACCATTTCTGGGCAATTCTCCGCGTGAATCATGATTTTGTCGTGCTTGCGTACGCCCTTGGCATACAAGCCCGCCGCAATGCGGCTTGTCTCAGCATCAAAGGCGCTATAGGTCCAACGCTTGTCCTCGCCGGAACGCGGTTCCCAAATCATAAACGGATGATCCGACTTAACTCGCGCCCAGTGACGCAGCCGCTGGGGAATATCCTGATCGGCAAAGTCAAATTCGGCGGCGCCAACCGCAATATCCAAATCCATGCTCATAAGCCTTCCTCTGTTATTTGTATGCACTGACTAAACTGCAGCCGCGTGGCGTAAGCGCGACCAGATAAGCCATCTTAACCAAGCCAGAAAATGGGCTCTATGACATTTCCACTCAATTCCCCCGCCAGTGAGTGATTCGGTCAGTCAGCAAAGTTCTGTTAGAATACGCCGCTTACATCTGCGCCCGCCGCAACACCTATTTACGCTACAGAAGTCGACACCCTATGACAGCGCTCTCCCCCACCTTGCAACTGGCCTGCGAACTCATTGAACGCCCCTCGGTAACGCCTGCCGACGCCGACTGCCAAACCATTATGATGGCCCGCCTAAGCGCGATTGGCTTTGAGTGCCAGTCGCTGCGCTTTGGCGATGTTGACAATTTTTGGGCAGTGCACGGCACTAGCGGGCCAATATTCTGTTTTGCAGGTCATACCGACGTGGTGCCCACCGGCCCAGCGGCAAATTGGCAAACCCAGCCCTTTGAAGCCGTTATTCAAGATGGCATGCTGCGGGGCCGTGGGGCCGCCGACATGAAGGGCAGTCTCGCGGCGATGATTACCGCCTGTGAGAACTTTGTTGCCGCCCACCCAGACCACAGCGGTCGCATCGCCTTTTTAATCACCAGCGACGAAGAAGGCCCCGCAGTCAACGGCACCGTAAAGGTGGTTGAGTGGCTAGAACAACAAAATGAAAAAATCACCTGGTGCTTGGTGGGCGAGCCCTCCTCAACCGACCACGTTGGCGATGTCATTAAAAACGGTCGTCGCGGTTCATTAGGCGCAGTGATGACGGTAAAAGGTATTCAAGGCCATGTTGCCTACCCGCATTTGGCAAACAACCCCATTCACCAAGCTGCCCCTGCGCTGGCCTCCTTGGCCGCGGAGCAGTGGGACGAGGGCAATGACTTCTTCCCCGCCACTTCTTTTCAAATTTCCAATATCAATGGCGGCACCGGTGCCACCAATGTGATTCCCGGCGAGCTGGAAGTGATTTTTAACTTCCGTTTTTCGACCGAACTCACCGCTGAGATATTAAAAGACCGCACCCACGCCATACTCGACAGCCACGGGGCGGATTACCACATTGACTGGAATTTGAGCGGCCAACCCTTCCTCACCTCAGAAGGCCCCCTGGTGGAGGCGGCACAACACGCCATTAAAGCAGTGACGGGTAAAGACACCATTCTATCCACCGCTGGCGGCACCTCCGATGGGCGTTTTATCGCCCCCACTGGCGCGCAGGTAGTTGAACTCGGCCCCGTAAATGCCACCATCCATAAAGTGGATGAATGCGTTAAGGCCGAAGACTTAGATAAATTGTCACTGATGTATGAGGGAATGCTGCGGGAATTGCTGCCGTAAAGCGCCACCCTTTGTAAGAAGGGGCAGCATACAAGAAGGTTCGCCTTGCTGACCTGGATACCTGCCTACGCAGCTATGACGATAACCCCGCTGACCGGTCGTACATAAAACGCAGCTAACAAGGGTCGTCACTCCTGCGCAGGCAGGAGTCCATACCCGCTTCGGAGCATCAGAAAAGGCACTCGCTACTCACCGTTGCGAACGCAATGGCCTAGCTTTTGCGCTCACCGTCTCCCGTCAAGCATTCCGCCTTCACTTACTTCGCAAACGCCCTTAGCGGATAAATATCGAAACGCACCGCTTTGCCCGACACCGAGAGCTGAGGCTTTCGCTCGGCTAAATACGGCGCCTTGGGTGGGCGCTTAACAACAACTCGATGTCGCGCTCTTTGCAGTGCAATATCCAGCAAGGCAGCGCTGTCTTCATCTAAACCCACCAGCGAGTGGAAAAGACGCATTTCTTTTTTTACCAATGCTGATTTGCCGGACACTGGGAACATGGGATCGAGGTAGACCACGTCCGGGCAATCCATCGCACTAAGCCGTTCCAGATAGTCTGCGGCGCCGCACTTTACTAAGCTCATTCTGGCCGCGATATCCATGGTGTCGATACTGATATTGGCGCGCATTAAGCCGTCTTCTAGTAGTGCGGCAACCACTGGCATGCGCTCGCACATGGTCACAGTGCAGCCGTTAGTGGCCATCACAAAGCTGTCGCGGCCGAGACCGGCAGTCGCGTCAACTACCGTTGGGCGCTTGCCACCTAGGGCTTTGATTAATAATTCTTTGCCGGGGTGGCGGTGCTGCAGAGCGTGAACAAAATCCACGGCAACGGGGTTCTCGCGCTGCGCAGGCGCTAAGCCAATGCCGAGACGACCTTGTTCAAAAAAGACATAAAGTTGTTCTGGGTTTGGCAGCCATTTTTTTACAAGGTCCAAACCCAAGCGCGCCGCCATGGCATCGCAGGCGGCGCTGGTTTTATAAAATACCGGTGCCGGTGAGCTACTCAAGACTTGGACTTGGGCTTGGCCGCGGTAAAGTCCAGCATCCGGGTGAGCGGCTTCATGGCTTGCACCCCGAGAGCGGGGTCGACATGTACTTCGTTGCCGCCGTGCTCTAAAACGTGAGCAAGATTATCTAAGGCGTTCATGGCCATCCACGGGCAATTCGCACAGCTGCGGCACGTGGCGCCACTGCCAGCGGTTGGCGCGATGATGAACTCTTTATCTGGCACCAACTGTTGCAGCTTGTAGAAAATACCTTGGTCAGTGGCGATGATCATTTGCTTATTTGGTAGGTCACGCGCCGCGTTAATGATTTGGGTGGTTGAACCAACCATGTCCGCAATTGCCACGACGCTCGCGGGCGATTCGGGATGCACCAGTACCGCGGCGTCAGGGTAGACCTTTTTAAGATCGAGAATACCTTGAGCTTTAAACTCTTCGTGAACAATACAGGCGCCATCCCACAGCAATACATCTGCACCGGTTTCGCGGCGGACATAATCGCCGAGGTGCTTATCTGGCGCCCACAGAATTTTTTGGCCTTCGCTGTCGAGGTGGTCTACAACGTCTAGCGCAATACTTGAAGTCACGACCCAGTCGGCTCGCGCCTTTACCGCAGCAGACGTATTCGCATACACCACCACGGTGCGATCAGGATGCTGGTCGCAGAATGCCGAAAACTCTTCAATAGGGCAGCCGATGTCTAAAGAGCAGGTTGCCTCCAAGGTCGGCATAAACACCTGTTTCTCTGGCGACAAAATTTTTGCGGTTTCGCCCATAAACTTCACCCCCGCCACGACCAAGGTCGACGCGGGGTGGTCACGGCCAAAACGGGCCATTTCCAGCGAGTCAGAAACGCAACCGCCAGTTTCTTCGGCCAAGGCCTGAATTTCTGGGTCGGTGTAGTAATGGGCAACCAGCACCGCATTGCGCTCTTTCAATAAGCGCTTAATTTTGTCTCGCAGCGTCGCGCGCTCGGCGGCGGGCACCTGTGGCTGCTCGTGGAGCTTGGCCAAATGATCGCGAACCACCTGCTGGGCTGATGCTTGTTCCGTCATATTCAATCTCGTTCTAGGCGGATACCGGGGGGCGAAGTTTAACAGAATAGTTATTGGCAATCCCAGCCGCACGCGTTGATGACAAGCAACGTGTTGCGATTATGGCTGCATGGCTATTGGTAAAAATTCACCATATCAAAAACTTTGCAGATGTAAACATAAGTAAAACCAGCTAACAAGCCAATAATTTCAACAACTTAGAAATAAATCCGCTAACAAGGCGAATCGAAATACATGTTAATTATTTGTGAACACATGTTGACTTAAGGCTTTTGCGCGCATAAAGTGCACAAATGTTCACAAACACCTTTAGCCATCACTATTTACCACAAGGAGAAAGCAATGAAGCTCAGCACAAATCCATCGCGTAGTACCTGGCGTCGAATTGCCGACTCGCGGCTAATTAATGCCCTCGCAGCCCCCAACGGAATGGGCCGCTACTTAGAAGTGCTAAATCCGATGTGGTCGCTGGATCAGCATCGAATTCCGGCCTATATCACGGCAATTCACCGGGAAACCGACGAGTCGGTAACCTTGATGTTAGCGCCGAATGGCGAGTGGCCCGGCTTTCGCCCCGGTCAGTTTTGCCAGGTGTATATTGAAATTGATGGTCGCCTACACAGCCGCAGTTATTCCTTAAACCGTCGCGCTGGACGCATTGCCATTACCGTAAAGGCGCAGGCAGACGGCCTCGTTTCCACGCACATTAATCGTCAGCTGAAGGTTGGCGATTTAATTCGTCTTTCACCACCAATGGGCGAATTTGTGCTGCCGCCACAATTGCCCGGCGCACTGCTGATGGTCGCTGCGGGAAGCGGCATCACACCCATCATGGCCATGCTGGAAGCCGCCTTAAAACAAGGCTACAAGGGTGGTATTACCCTGTTGTATTACAACCGTGATGAAACGAATACCCTATTCCATTCACGCTTACAGGCACTTGCGAGTACCCACGCCAACTTCTCGCTATTACCAGTGTTCAGCGACGGCACTGGTGAATTGAGCGGGCATTTTAGCCAACGGCATTTACTCGCCGCGCTGAGCTTTCAAAATACCCTTAGCGACCACACCGGTGCGCTGAGCTTGCCCGAGTGTTTTGTGTGCGGCCCCGAAACCTTAATTCAGACCGTGAGCGAGGAGTACCAGCTGCTCGGACACGGCGAGAAATTTCACGCCGAGCGTTTTAAAGCGGTCGCCAGTGTCTCCGGCAATACCGAGG
This sequence comes from Zhongshania sp., assembly GCF_041584495.1. Taxonomy (GTDB): domain Bacteria; phylum Pseudomonadota; class Gammaproteobacteria; order Pseudomonadales; family Spongiibacteraceae; genus Spongiibacter. Next base: position 31,307 of record NZ_JBFHDY010000010.1, on the reverse strand, counting down.
TCGTTGGCACACTGGCCTTTACACATAGCCACTGTGAAGTCAGCAGCGACAGCCGAAATCTGCTGGAGCAAGCTGAAGCCGCCGGTCTGCAGCCTCAAGCAGGCTGCCGCATGGGTATATGCCATAGCTGTAGCTGCCTCAAAACCGAAGGCAGTGTGCGCAATATGAACAGCGGTGAAATCAGTCACGGTGAAGAATATATTCGCCTGTGTATTTCCCAGCCACTTGGCGATGTCAGCCTCGCCCTTTAGCGATCGACATTACTGGAGAAGCAATAAAATGAATACCAACACCACCGCGATGAACCCAGCGCAACTCGACGCTTTCGGCGCTGACATCGAAGCAGTAAAGCAGCGCGCCCTCGCCGATCGCGGCGAGCGGGACGCCCGCTACATCAAAAAACTGGTTAAGATTCACCACCTGCTCACCATTGGCGCGCGCCTGAGTATTTTTGCGTCGCTGTTATTTTTACCCGCCTCACTCTTCGGATTCAGCATAGCGGTAAGCATTGCCAGCTGGCCGCTATTTTGGCTGCTATTCAGTGCTGGCAGTATTGGCCTGGGTATCGCCAAAATTCTCGACAATATGGAGATTGGCCACAATATTATTCACGGCCAATACGACTGGATGGGCGACCCGCGCTTCCATTCCCGCCATTACGATTGGGACACAAACTGCCCCGGCGACCAATGGGCTCACTCCCACAATTACGAGCACCACACCTACACCAATATTCTCGATAAAGACCGCGATATCGGCTATGGCATATTGCGTATGGACCCCGCGCAAAAATGGCACCCCGCCTATCTCGCCAACCCAATATTTGCTACCCTGCTCATGCTGTTTTTCGATATGGGCGTCGCCCTGCACGGTGTCGAGATCGACAGTCTTCGTTCCGGTCGAAAAACCTTTAAAGACGTTTGGCCAGAGCTTAAATTGTCACTACGTAAAACCGCACAAATCTGGGGTAAGGACTTTATCCTTTACCCACTCCTCGCTGGCCCCTTATTTCCGGTCGTTCTCGCCGCCAATGTCAGCGCCAGCGTCATTCGGAATATATGGAGTTTTTCGATTATATTTTGCGGACATTTCCCCGATGGCGTACACAGTTTTACTGAAGCGTCCTGCGAAAACGAAAGCCGTGGCCGCTGGTATTACCGCCAACTGCTTGGCTCTGCCAACCTTACTGGCGGCGCGCTGTTCCATGTAATGAGTGGCAACCTCTCTCACCAAATTGAGCACCACCTGTTTCCCGATGTGCCCGCCCACCGCTACGCTGAAATGTCGGTTGAGGTTCGCCAAATCTGTGAGAAATACGGCCTGCCCTACAATACCGGGCCGCTGTACAGCCAGTACGCCACGGTGTGGGTAAAAATATTCAAGCTAGCACTACCACCCCGCAACCCCGCCGCTCCACAGGCCGCTTAATCGACGGGGCGCAGCACAAGTCGTAGCCTCGATCGGCTGGGGCTTGTACACTTAGCGGCATTGCCCGAGCAAAAATGAGTAGCCAACCCCAATGAGTCGCCCGCAAAAACGTCACCGCAGCCACAGTGACACTGTAATCAATACCCGACAGGCCTTGCTGGAAGCGGTACTGGAGCTTATTAGTCGCGATAAAAGTTTCGACGCCATCAGCCTTCGCGAAGTTACCCGCGAAGTTGGTATTACTCCGGGCGCCTTTTACCGCCATTTTCCCGACATGAACACCCTCGGCCTTGAGCTGGTAACCACCTCCTTCAGCACCCTGCGCGCCATGCTAATCACCGTGCGCGCTAACCCAATACCCGAAGAACTGATTATTCGCCGCTCGGTCGAGACGTTTGTAACCTATGTTCGCGCCCATCGCCGTCAGTTTCAGTTTATTGCCCGAGAGAGCTTTGGTGGCGTTGCCTGCATCCGCGAGGCAATCAACGATGAATTCAAACAGTTAGAAATTGAGCTGGCCCACGACTTAAGGCGCTTGGTCACCCACGACAATTGGAGCGAGTCGGACTTGCGGATGCTCGCCAACCTTATGATCCGTTCCATGATACAAATCGTGAACCAACAATTGATGGCCAGACCCCGCGGCGAAGACGATGACGAACTCATCGCTCTCGCAGAAAAGCAGCTTCGCCTTATCGCACTTGGCGCCAACTCATGGCAGAGCAATCAAAATAAAGCCTTGAATGACGATACCAGCAAGGCTGGAAAGCCGTAATGGATCTCGAACAAAACCCGCAACAGCTGATCGATGCAGTCAATCAAGTCATGCCCTTTGGTAAATACAAAGGCAGAAAATTACTTGAGTTACCGGAACCCTATTTAGTGTGGTTCCACAAACAGGGTTTTCCGGCAGGGAAACTTGGCGAGCAGTTAGGCCTGATGTATGAAATCAAACTCAATGGTTTAGAGGGCATGTTGCGGCCTTTGCTACGCTAATTGCCCTTTTCAATTACTGACAATATGCCCAGCTTGCGGCCGCAGCACAATATCTTCTACCACCACATTGCGGTCGAGTTTATATATCGCCAGGAATGCGCGCGCCACATCGTCAGCGGGCATTAACTGCTCTTTGGCCACACCGCTGTCCTGCCAAGAAGGGGAATGAGTCGGCCCTGGTGACACGCAACACACCCGCACACCTTTGCCCCGCACTTCTTCGCGCAGCGCCTTAGTAAACCCACTAACCCCGTGTTTGGCAGCGCAATAAGCGGAGACCCCAGCGTAGCCTTCAAAACCCGCCGTTGAAGACATATTAAAAATATCTCCAGCCCCCTTGGCAATCATGGCCGGTAATACCATTTTCGACAGTAAAAACGTACTGCGCAAATTGGCGGCGATAATCCGGTCAAAATCGGCTACCGCCATATCGACAATACTCATACCCAGCCAACTTCCAGCGTTATTGATGAGCACATCAACCTCGCCCATCTCTGACCTGAGTGTCTGGGCGAAATCAGCCACCTGCTCCGCGTCGCTCACATCAACGGTGTATATCTTTACCGAGTTCGCCTTGGCGCAGTCCGCCGCAACGTCCATCAGCCCGCTGCGGGTGCGTGCAAGCAGCGCAAGGCGCACCGGAAAATCGGCGTTAGCAAAGCACTTTGCGATCGCCGCGCCAATGCCTTGCGAGGCCCCAGTGATAAGCACCAGTGGTGCGTAATGTTGAACTGACATAGAAACTCGCTTCACTCTAATCATCTAGTGTGCATAAATCGCTGATCGCTTTACCGAACAAAACTGTCGAGCAAGGTCGATTAATGTAAAATGCCTTGATCCGCCATATTACCGCATTTCGGCGCCAGAATTCCCGCTCTGCAATTTCGTCATTAGGATACGCCCATGATGAGCAATACCCTTAATAATAAAGCCACCCGTCTATTTATTTTTCTGGGCGGCTTTTTTGTGGCCAATGCCCTGATCGCGGAATTGATCGGCGTAAAAATATTTTCCCTCGAGCAGACCCTCGGCATGCCGCCGCTTGATCTCAATATTTTTGGTATTGAACACCTGTCTTTCAATCTCACAGTCGGGGTTTTACTGTGGCCCTTTGTTTTTGTGCTTACCGATATTATTAACGAATACTACGGCAAGCGCGGTGTGCAGTTATTGTCTTACCTCGCCGCGGGCTTAATTGTGTACGCCTTTGCCATGTTTTTTATTGGCATTCATCTAGTGCCAGCGGATTTTTGGCCGCAATCCCATATTAGCCCAGCACTCCCACAGAGCGAGCAAGATAATTTACGGGCGCTGGTCAGCGATTACGACGCAGCATTTAAATTAGTGTTTGGCCAGGGTTTGTGGATTATTCTTGGCTCCCTAGTCGCCTTTTTACTTGGTCAGATTATTGATGTAAAAGTGTTTCACCGAGTGAAAGAAATCACTGGGGAACGCTGGATATGGCTGCGCGCCACCGGCTCTACCTTGGTCAGCCAGTTTATCGACAGTTTTGTGGTGCTATTCATCGCCTTTTATATTGGCGCCGACTGGAGTTTACAGTTAGTTTTTGCGATTGGCGTAGTGAACTATATTTACAAGTTTATGATGGCCGTGGTCATGACGCCGGTGTTATATGGCGTGCACTATATAATTGAAAAATATTTGGGCGATGAACTGGCCAGCACCTTAAAACAACAGGCACTTGCCAGTTCGCACTAGCACTAATCAACTAAATACACTGCGTGAAATAATCATGCGCTGAATTTCGCTGGTGCCTTCATAAATACTGGTAATCCGCACATCTCTGGCCAAGCGCTCCAGGGGGTACTCGCGGTTATAACCATTGCCGCCCAGAATTTGCAGCCCGGTATAACACGCTCGGTTGGCGGCTTCCGAGGCAAACAATTTAGCCATGGAGGCCTGCTTACCAAAATCGCCGCCGCGCTCTTTGGTAAACGCCGCTTGCATTAATAGTAAGCGCGCCGCTTCCATTTCGGTGTAAGCGTCGGCCAACATCCACTGCAAACCCTGAAAATTAGCGATGGGCTGGCCGAATTGCTGGCGCTCTTTAGCGTAGTCTCTGGCGTAATCGAGTGCAGCTTCACCCAAACCCAACGCTAAGGATCCAACGCCAATACGACCACCGGCCAACTCACCCAAGGCCACTTGATAGCCACGGTTTAAGGTGCCCATGAGCGCGCTGGCGGGAATACGACAATCATCAAAATACACCGGATTGGTTGCCGAACCTTTCTGGCCCATCTTCTCTTCAGCCGGCCCCACGGTAAGACCAGCCGCTTCGCGCTCGACCAAAAAGCAGGAAATGCCCTTACCGCGCGGCGCGTCTTTGTCGGTTACCGCCCACACAACAAACACCCCTGCGTACTCGGCACTAGTAATATAGGCTTTGGAGCCATTTAAAACCCAGCCGTCGCCATCGCGCACTGCAGTGGTTTTCATCCCTGAGGGGTCTGAGCCGGCACCCGACTCGGTTAGGCAAAAGCCCGCCGCCAAATATTCACCGGAGCAAATTTTAGACAGGTAATTTTGCTTCTGCTCCGCACTCGCCACCGACTGAATCACTTCGGCCACCATATTGGTCACCGACACGGTGACTGCGGTAGAGGCGCAACCCCGGGCAATACTGCTAATTGCCAAACTAAACGCCACGGTCCCCGCTTCTGTGCCACCGTATGCCGCGTCGACATTCAGGCCCATAAAGCCTAAATCAGCGAGCTTTTTAAGATTCGCTAAAAATTCGTCTCGGCCCTGACCTGCATCCAGCTTGGCAGCGTTGCCGACGAGTTCCTTCTCGGCAAAATCCCGCGCCGTTTGCTGAATAAATTGCTGCTCTTCTGAGAGATTTAAATTCATGCTTGCTATCCGCCTGTATTACATACGCTCAATGATAATCGCCGGCGCCATGCCGCCCGCCGTACACATAGTAATAAGCCCACGCTTAAGGTTGCGGCGTTCTAACTCATCTAGCAGCGTGCCAATAAGAATCGAACCGGTCGCGCCAATCGGATGGCCCAACGCCATAGATCCACCGTTAACATTGATCTTGTCGCGGTCAATATTGAGTTTACGGATAAAGCGCTCCAAAACCACGGCAAATGCTTCATTCACCTCGAACAGATCAATATCGTCGATGGTGAGTCCCGCTTTTTTCAATACTTTTTCAGCGGCAGCAACGGGTGCATTTAGCATTAATGTTGGGCAATCGCCCATATTTGCCATCGCCAGCACTTTGGCTCTTGGCTTCCAGCCCTGCTTAGTTGCATAGGCCGGAGAAGCCAACAAAATTGCCGCCGCACCATCGACCACCCCAGATGAGTTACCCGCATGATGAACATGATTAATTTGAATGTCGGGATATTTCGCCTGCATTAAAGAACGGTAAGTCGTACCTTCTTCGTCTAGCGGCTGATCGGCCAAGATCGGGAAAGACGGCTTTAACTGCGATAAGGATTCCAAGGTAGTGCTCGGCCGTGGAAACTCTTCGCGATCCAGCGCTAGGCGGCCATCTTCATGGTATACCGGTACCAAAGACTTGTCGAAATAGCCATTTTCAATTGCGTGAGCAGCGCGCTGCTGGCTTACCACCGCAAGCTTGTCCAGTGCCTCGCGATCAATACCTTCTAGGGTCGCAATCGTATCGGCACACACCCCTTGATTAGTTTGGGGGTGGCGGGCACGCAGACGCATATTACCGCTGTCCATTACTACAGGCAGACCATTGTCGTGACCATAGCTCGACATCATCTCAGCACCGCCCGCAATGACGACATCTTCCATACCAGACATAATTGAGGCGGCCGCAATATTGACACTGGTAATACCCGAGCCGCAAAATCGATCTAAGGTCACACCGCTAGAGCGGATATCAAAGCCGGCATCGAGCGCCGACATACGCCCCATATCACCACCGTGGCGGCCTTTTTGGCAGCTCGTGCCCCACACTACGTCATCGACATCCGCGGTATTTAAGGTATTCCGGTCTACCAATGCCTTAAGCACACAGGCACCCAGTTGTTGCGGATGAATATCGGCCAAAGCGCCTTTACCCAATTTACCAATACCGCGGGGGGTGCGGCAGGCGTCAATAATCCACGCTTCAGTCATCATTAGCTCCACTCAATTTGCAAGAAGACCGAGGAGTCTTCCAGTGCTGTATTTATCAGAATTGTCCGTGTAATTACTTGGGCTGCATACGCAAACCGGCGTCCATACGAATACACTCACCGTTGATATAATCATTCTCAATAACACTGGTCACCATGTGGGCAATTTCAGCGGCGCGACCAAGACGCTTAGGAAACAGGGGCGTGCTGCTCAATGCTTCATACACCGGCGCGGGCAGTGATTCAAACATGGGGGTATTGATCAAGCCGGGGGCGATACAGTTAACACGAATACCAATCGTTGACAGATCGCGGGCAATCGGCAGTGTCATACCGACAATACCGCCTTTACTGGCGCTGTACGCCGCTTGACCAACCTGGCCTTCAAAGGCCGCCACCGACGCGGTATTAATAATTGCGCCACGAACACCGTCGGCGTTCTCGGGCGTATTTTTTGCCATTTGCTCAGCACACAAACGCAGCACATTGAAGGTGCCGGTCAAGTTTACGGCCAAGGTTTTGCTCCATAAATCCAGTGGGAACGGGCCGTTTTTACCAAGGGTTTTACTGCCCGTCGCAATACCTGCGCAGTTAACACAAATATGGATCGCGCCGAAGGCCGTCATGGTCTGCTCAATACCAGCCTTAATAGAATCTTCACTGGTAACGTTAACCTCGGCAAAAACCACCGACTCACCCAGCTCTGCGACGGCCGCCGCACCCGCTGTGGCGTTTAAATCAAATATTGCCGCCTTGCCGCCGAGACTGACCAAGCGTCGCACAATTTCTAAGCCCATGCCTGATGCGCCACCACTAACTACCGCTACCTTGCCTTGAATGTTCATATCGACTCCTAGCACCCGAGTGCGTGATTAATATAAAAGGGGCGGAAATTGCCCCAATAAGCGTATTTTCGTGCGGCCACCGCACCACAAATTAATTAAGGGGCATTTTGCCCCTACGACAAGCCCTAAAACAATGACATTGAGATGGTTAAAAATAGACATTTTGTTATAATTTGCGGCTAATCAAATTGGGCTACTCGATATGCGATCACCCACTATCGCCATTTATTTCGTGCAGAAATGCCTGCAGAACTTGCAACAGCAGCCCGACCTACAACTTACGCTACTGACTCAAAATCACATTAGCCCCAGCTTGCTCAAGCAAGCCAATGCCCGAATCCCAGCAGAAAACTACGCCAATCTCTGCCGCGACACCATGCAAGCCATGGATGACGAATTGATGGGATTTGGCGCCCAAGCGCAAAAGCTCGGCTGCTGGACGACCATGACCGAACTCGCGGCCAATGCACCCAACCTCGGCGAGGCCTTAAAACGCCTCACGCGCTTTTACCGCCTAATCCCCTGGGGCTTAAATACAAACTTAGAAATACATAATGACATCGCAAGTATCTCGCTCACGCCTAATACCGCGAATTCAGAGTTTGACCCCTATTTGTATGAGTCATTCCTCTTTTACATCCACCGCACTGCCAATTGGCTGATTGGCAGACAAATCCCCCTGCACCGAGTTGATTTTACTTTTAGCGAGCAGCCCCACGCGGCGGAATATTGGAACCTGTTTCTCACTAAAAACATTCACCACCAACAAGGCTACGCGCAACTTCAATTTTCCGCTTCTTTGCTTGAGCACAACGTAAACATTTCAGCCCAGACTTTAGAGAAGTTTTTAAACCACGTAAATTTGGCAATGATTACCCAGCCCTATACCTCGACAAGCTGGCATTACAAAGTAAGCTCACTGGTCGAGGCAACACTGCAACATAAACCAAGCTTTGCCGACCTTGCCAAGGAACTGAATATACACCCCCACACCCTCCGCAATTACTTGCGCCAGGAGGGTTTCCAATATCAAGAAATTAAAAACCGGGTACGCTGCGACACAGCTATTTTTCACTTGAATAGTATGGGCTGCAGTGTAGAAGAAACTGCATTTTTAATTGGCTTTTCAGAACCCAGTGCCTTTATTCGCTCCTTCAAAAAATGGACGGGAACAAAACCGATGGCATACAAAAAGCGCGAATAAACAGATCGTACTAAAGCCGATTAGCCATCGAGCTTAACGCTTAAAAATTCAGTCTAAACTTGAGGTACCCGCCCCGCTCAACCTCAGTCCGAGGCGTGCCCACCACCTTATCCACGTATTCCTCATGGCTACTGTCGAGCAAATTTTGGCCAACAAAGGAAATCGTCATTGCCTCGCCAATTCGCTTACTGACATGAACATCGAGCTCTGTGTATTCATCAATTCGTTGCCCATTGAGGTCGTCAACATAGCGCAGTGTTGCATCAACGCCCCAACCTTCACTCAAATCCCAGCTAGAACGAAATGTCAAGCGATGTTGCGGGCTATCACCTTCCGCGTTTGTCGCCGCCGGGTCGCCGCTGGCATCGGCTTCAACGTCGATTTGCACATTGCTATATTGCAACTCTGTGCGCCAGCTCGGGCTCAGCGCTGCACTGACTACCAGTTCGCCGCCCCAGGAGCGCGCATTGGCGCCATTGCTAGTGATGATCGGTACTTTAGCCGCTGGCGGGGGCGCCGAATTAGCTTCGAGTGCACCGGGCTCCAGCGTGCGCAAACCCTCGTATTCATTAAAAAATAGCGCAACATCCAAGTTCACCGCACGACCCAATTGCCGCCGCCAACCCAGCTCATAGGCTCGCAGTGTTTCGGATTGAAAAGATTCACTACCTTGGATCTGCAGTTGCACTTGCGGCGCGAGGTAATCAAAATCGACACGAAGATCGTGTTCAATACGCGAGGGCGTACGCTTCGCCTTCGAAACCGCCAACCACGCCGCCCCCTGCGCACTGTAACGCCAAATGGCGCGGGCATTCGGCTGAACCTCGCTACCACTAAAATCGTTATACTCTAATTTACTGCCAGCAATTAAACGCCAATTTTTAGTGACCGTAAACTCATACTGCAAAAAGCCGCTCGCCACGTCGTAGTGACGCTGCTCACGGGTAAAACGAATATACCGGTCAGCTAGCTTGTCGTCGGTATAGCGATAAGCTAAGCCCCAAACAAAGCGCCGTCGATCATCAATACGGTAGCTGTGTTGAAAATCAGCGTCGTAACTGTCAAGTGTCAGATTAAACAGCAAGTCAGCTCGCTCAGCGTGGTCGGCGTAGAATTTGAGACTATAATGTGATCGCTCATTTTGCTGATACTGCCAATGCGTCATCAAGTTAATGCCGGAAAATTCCGCTCGGGTATAGAACAAGCTTTCTAAACTTAGGGCGTTTTGATCCGGAAGCTCGAGCTCCTCTCCCTCTGCACCTTCATAGGCATTGACTTGTAGGCTAAATGCACCTAGCTCAGGGCTGCCTTGATCGTAGCGGAGCCCAGCCTGTACCGAATTCCAGCCGTCACGATTTTCACGGCCGTCGGGCCTAATAGCATCGTCACGTTCAAAGGCTTTAATGTGGGCGCGCAGGTATTTTTGCTCTCCTAGCTGCACCCCAACGCGATAGCCCGTAAACCATTTTTCCTCATTGCCAGCGCCCACTTCCAACATGCCACCTTGGGTTTCGGCGCTGTGCCGGGTCACAATATTAATAACGCCATTAAAGGCATTAGAACCCCACAGCGATGCGCCAGGGCCACGCACTACTTCAATGCGTTCAATATCGTTAATGAGGGTATCGAGGGTATCCCAAAACATGCCGACCTTGGCGGGAGAAAACATACTTCGCCCGTCGACCAGGATAAGCAGGCGATTGGTAAATATGCCGCCATTAAAGCCCCGAATACCGACACCCCATTTGGCAGAGCCAAACCGGGTAACCTCAACACCGGGCACAAGCCGCAATAATTCAGGAATACTTGTCGCGCCAGACCGCGCAATAGAATCCCGACTCAACACATACACTGCCGCAGACGACTCCCTATGCGACTCGCCTCGACGCACGCCCAGCGACACATCAATATCCAACAGTTCTTCTAAGCTCAACGACACGAGATCTTCAGTGCGATAATCCTTGGCATTAAGCCCACTGGCTGCCAAGCCTGCGCAAAGACAAAACGCGGTTGCGCGCACACCATATAATCTACCGCAATCAAACATAGCCGGCGTTTCCCATAGACATCATCGTTGCAGCACCCCTTGAACGCACTGTAGCCAGCGCCCGTTCACAAGAAATCAGCTCAAATACCATGCGTCACGACCTGCCACGTTTCCGTATCAGTTAAAAATGCGCGTGTCGCAAGCCAAGAAACATAAAAATGAACCCTGCACTACTCCCCGCTAACTCAAAAAGTATAGAACACTAGGATTAAAAGGCGAGTTTGTTTGAGGAACTGCTCAGATCATGGGACATCGTGACCATCTACCGCGCCGCCCCGGCTGGTACAGAGTGAATAAATACCCAAGTAATCCCCGATTTGCAGTCAAGCGTTCTTGCAGTTCGCATTGATGTGCTACCGATAAGCAAACTGCTATTGTCCATTTCGGCCACAGGCAACCACCCTTGAGTTAGCGGGCAATTTGTCCTCACAATAACTGCAATACAGCGCAGGAATAAACTTGCGAAACGCGAAATCGCCAGCGCCGCCAAAAATGACAGTATTACCGGGCTCTGCCATACCATTTCCCAGTTAGTGAGACGAGCGCTCACCAATCAGTGGTGATAATTACCCATCCATTACCGACGCACCGTGTTCGGCATCACTCACTAATTTTCTAAAACCAGAGAACAGCTCCCGCCCCATGCCCTCTTGATGGCCACCTGCGTAAATCGCTGCTGGCCGCGTGAACACAGATTCATCCAGTACCCGCAATACACTGTGGTCGGCGTCGAACTCGATCATATCCCCGTCACGCAACTGCGCTATTGGGCCACCATCAAGGGCCTCTGGGCTTAAATGAATTGCAGCGGCTACCTTGCCAGACGCCCCAGACATGCGACCGTCCGTTACCAGAGCAACCTTGTAGCCACGGTCCTGCAACACACCCAGCAATGGCGTTAGTTTGTGGAGTTCAGGCATACCATTCGCCTTCGGTCCCTGAAAACGCACCACGGCGATAAAATCGCGATTAAGATCACCAGAATCAAAGCGGGTCTTCATTTCATCTTGATCACTAAAAATAACGGCAGGCGCCGTTAACACGCGATACTCGGGCTTAACTGCCGAGGTCTTAATCACCGAGCGACCCAGGTTGCCCTGCATCAAACGCAAGCCCCCTTCTTTGCTAAAGGGCTGTTCGACAGTGGCTATAATCTCTGTATCCAAACTAACGGTCGGCCCACCACGCCATACTACACCACCATCATGATCTACAAAGGGCTCTTCGCAATAGCGCCGCATGCCACCCGCACCTGCAACCGTGCTCACATCGTTATGAAGCAGTCCATTATCGAGCAATTCTTTAATCAATAGCGGCATGCCGCCGGCAGCCTGAAAATGGTTTACATCGGCTAGGCCATTAGGGTAAATCCGGCACAACAAAGGCACCACTTCCGACAGCTCCGCCATGTCTTGCCAATTAATAATTACTCCTGCAGCACGGGCAATAGCAACTAAGTGGATTGTGTGATTTGTTGAACCACCGGTTGCCAACAAACCAATAATGCCGTTGACAATGCTCTGTTCATTAACCATTTCACCGAGTGGCAAAAACCCCGGCGATAGCGGCGACAAGTTATTCAGCGTAGCAACCGCGGCTTTGGTCATTGCTTCACGCATCGGCGTCCCCGGATTAATAAACGAACTGCCGGGCAACTGCATGCCCATAATTTCCATTAGCATTTGGTTGCTATTCGCGGTGCCGTAAAAAGTGCAGGTACCGGCGCTGTGGTAGGACTCGCTCTCTGCCTGAAGTAATTCTGCGCGCCCGACCTTGCCTTCGGCGTAAAGCTGGCGAATACGGCTTTTCTCGGCGTTTGGCAGCCCCGACTCCATCGGCCCTGCGGGCACAAACAAACAGGGCAAATGCCCAAAGGCCAGCGCGCCAATGGCCAAACCCGGTACAATCTTGTCGCAAACACCAAGACATAAAACGCCATCAAACATGTCGTGAGAAAGCGCAACGCCTGTCGCCATCGCAATATTGTCGCGACTAAAAAGCGACAACTCCATACCCTCCCGCCCTTGCGTTACACCGTCGCACATCGCAGGCACACCACCAGCAAACTGGGCTACGGCGCCCAACTCCCGCGCCGCCGCTTTAAGTTGCGCCGGGTAATCCTGAAACGGCTGATGGGCGGACAACATATCGTTATAAGAAGAGACAATGGCAAAGTTCGCCGCGCGATCAATAGCCAATGCAGACTTGTCGTGCGCATCAGAAGCGGCAAAACCGTGGGCTAAATTGCCGCAAGATAAATGCCCCCGCGACACACCGGGGCGGTGGGCACGACGAATTTTCTCTAGATACGCTTGGCGACTTGCTGCACTGCGTTCGATAATCGTTTGAGTAACCTTGTCAATCACTTTATTAAGCACGCTAGTTATCCCCGCCTGATTAATCTTTCATTGACAGCTAAAATATTACACTGACCTAAGTCGCTGTCATTTAAATAAATATGGCACACAACAAAAAGCAACAACCCATAATAATTATAATTAAGCCACAACGCATGTGCTGTGATCTAGCGCAATGCGCGATGACATGCCTCAATTGACCGAATATTGTCTAATATTGTACGTACCCCTATCTCCATAATGCACTGTCAACACCGAAACAGCGTCCAGCTCTAATACGCGCTCACTAGAAGTATGCATGTGTTTATGTGCTGCGATATGCACGTTCAAACACCGCGCAATGAAGCTGACCGCTTAAGCTTGTTTATTGACCTAAATCTCCCTCCCATAACATTTCCGTGATTAATATCGTGGCCAATCTACCGCCAAGTAAACCTGCCCCAATTAAAATATGCCCAACAGGGCTTCATAGAAGAGGATAAAACAATGAGCCAGTGCCCATTCGCCAATCTACTGAGCTTGGCTACCTATCAAAATGGAATGCCCTACGAAGAGCTCGCTCGAATTCGCGCGCACGGGTCAATGGTGTACATGGAAGATCCAGAGAAAGGCGTGCCATATTGGGCCGTTGTTAAGCGCGACGCACTGGACTTTGTCTCGCAAAACCCAGACCTATTTTCGTCAAACTTGCAGGGTGCTTTCCCAATGGAAGTACACGAAAGCGAGAAAGAGATCCAAGCGATTATGCAGGAGAACATTATTATCGCCATGGATCCGCCTAAGCACTTGAAATACCGTAAAATTGTCAGGGATGCCTTTACACCTAAAGCCGTGAACAATATGGAGACGTGGTTGCGCCAGAGCGCACGCGCCTTTATTGATCGTGTGGCCAGCGAGGCGGGGTATGAGTTTGTAGAAGATATTGCCGCAGAACTGCCCTTAATGGCCATTCTCAAACTACTTGGCGTTCCTCAAGAAGACCGCAAGCAGTTTTTTGAGTGGACGAACATCATGGCCTTCGCCGATGATCCAGACCTCGCCACCAGTCGCGACGAAGCCAACACAGTAAGCTTTGAGGTCATGGGCTATGCCGCTGAACTCGCCGCTAAGCAGCGGTCAAACCCCACTAGCCAGGTTGTTGAGGCTTTACTAAACGGTGAAGTCGACGGCCAGAAAGTCACCGAAGAAATGTTTGCCTGGATGTTCATATTGATTATGGTTGGCGGCAATGAAAGTACTCGCACCGCGACGGCACACGGCATGCGCCTCTTAATGGCGCACCCGGACCAGCTTCAACACTTGGTTAACCACCCAGCAGATATCGCCGATGCCGTTGAAGAAATGCTCCGTTATAACACGGCATTTATTGCGATGCGCCGGACAGCGACCCAAGATATTGATTGGAACGGTTACAGTATAAAGAAGGGCGATAAAGTCGTATTACATTACCATGCAGTTAATCACAATGAAGATGTATTCGGTGACGATGCGATGAAATTTGATCTTCACCGCGCCAAAAAAATGCCGACACTACGCCGGGAAATGCGTGCATTTGGCATTGGTGAACATTTTTGCTTGGGCATGAATTTAGCCCGTATGGAATTAAATATTATTTTTGAAGAACTGATTCCACGTATTCGCAATCCGAAATTTGCCGGCGACGTAACGTATATGCGTTCTTTTTTTTATTAACACAATTAAATCAATGCCAATCACCTTCGATCCCGCCTCTGCTTAAGACCGAAAAACAGACCTTAGACGCCGCTTAAATCTAAAAAATGTCTGGCGTGCACCCTATTGCAGAGCATACCGCCAAACAATCCGAAGCGAGCCATCAAACACAGACCACATACCAAACAAGGCTGCTGATCTGAATACGATCACAGCCAGGCACAGTCATGCCCTCAGCCAGCTTGCAATATTGTCCGCAAACGACCTAGCGCCTGCCCATACCCCTGTTTAAAAGGGCAATAGCCGCGAAGGAATATGGCATTCTTTCTATTATCAAGCGACGCTGCTGTGTATCGCCATACCAAGTATTGAAAGCACTTACCAAACCTAGCCACTAAAACCTAAATTGGGCTCCGCCACGTCCACCATCGCCAACTGCACTTATTAGCCGCATCTAAAATACATCTACTGCTGGTTCGGCAAAATGAAGCGCTGGTTGATGATCCCCTACCTTGTTCAATGCGGACAAGTTTGAAATCAGTCGTATCTTGACTAAGCTGAACTAAAGTCCGTATCGCTATTCAGAAGTACTATTAACACGCCATTTAGTCATAACACGATTATTACTAGGCAAGCCTGACATATGAGATCAAAACTCAACAAACTAACACGCCTCATTCAACAGCGATTGGGTAATACCCCCGACTCTGCCGCGCTAAATGCATTAGCAGCCCGCTACTGGGACGTTACAGCAAGCGAGACGATCATCAAGCGCAGCGCAGCGGAACTCCTCGATATTGTTCAGCTGCACTTATCCCTTGCCGAATCAAGACGCACCGACAACCCAAAAATACGAATTGATCTGCCAATCGACAGTGGTGTTCTGGTATTTGAGATGGTTGCCAAAGACCAACCCTTCATCTTTGACACCCTATCCAGTCTAATTTATGACGCAGGTTACACAGTTATATTATCTAACCATCCCATTTTCTGGGTATGCCGAGACAAGCGCGGTCAACTTCTGGATATCCTCGCACTAGACCGAAAGCAGCAACAACACACAAACTACCACGCTGAATCTTTTGTGCGTTATGAACTGGAGGCTGGTCCGAGTGCAATATCGCCTAACCGTTTAAAACAGCGCATCCGCGAAGCCCTAGACATCATCACGCGAATTGTTGCGCACTGGCAGCCCATGCGGGAAAGAGCAAAATCACTGCAGCAATACTACGCCCAAAGTCCCGCACCGATGAATGCTAGAGCGCGTCGCCAAGTTTGTAATTTTCTGAGCTGGCTTACCGACAACAACCTAACCTTTCTTGCCTATGTCGAAATGCAGATACAGCAACACAGTGATAAACGCAGCTTGCACGCGGTTGAATCATCACGGCTCGGCTTGAAATTGGAATCTACGCCGTGGGAACACATAGAACCTCCCCAGCAGCGTGAGCAGATTTTAGCGCATTATTTAAATGGGCCACGCGTGCTGACGATTACTAAATCCAGTGAATTGGCGCCGATTCGACGATTTGTTCCCATGGACTATATCGCCATTAAGGACTATAACGCCAAGGGCGAGCTAGTAGGTGAACATCGCTTTTATGGATTGATGACCCGAGCCGCCTACAATAGTCGAGCCTTGGATATCCCCCTGCTAGCTGACCGCATTCACGCCGCCATGAACCTCGCTCATTTTCCGCCAGGCAGTCACAACGGCAAAGTCATGCTGCAAATATTAGAAACCTTCCCCCGAGACGAGCTATTTCAAAGCAGTGCCAAAAAATTATATGAAATTGCCATGGGTCTTATCGCAATAGAAGAGCAAAATCGAGTGCGGGTGTTCAGCCGCACTGACCCGTTTCACCGTTACTACTCTATTCTGGTGTACATTCCTCGCGAGCAGTATAGTCAGCAAGTTCGAGAAAAAATACAAACTTTAATCTCATTAAAACTGAATGCGTATAGTTGTGATTTTTCCATTTATTTCACTGATAACCGAATGGCTCGTTTACACCTCATCGTTCAAGTTAGTACTAATGAGAAGAAAAATTTAGACAACGCTGCCATAGAGAAATTGATCTTCGGCGCGACTGAAAGTTGGCAAGAGAAATTAAAATCAGAACTTTATAACAACTATCCACGCAAAACAGCCCGGCAACTATTCCAGCGCTATACCGAAGCCTTTACTGCTCCCTATATTGCAAAGACTGAGATTCAAAAAGCTGCCGCGGACATAGAACAGCTGGAGCAACTTAAAAATTCCGACAATAACTTAGCGGTAAAGATTTACCGCGACACCTCTCACCGCGACGAGCGCGTTGAATTGCGTTGCTATTTTAAGCATCAACCCCTAGCACTTTCCGAAATACAACCCCGACTCAACAATCTCGGCTTGCGCTTAATGCTGGAAGACTTATATTCAGTGAGCGCTGAACATGATGAAACGTATTGGGTTCAAGATTTTCGCGCCCAGACTGCCGTTGATGTAAATCACGTATTTTGGCACGACGCCAGCCATTTTGAGCAGGCCTTCATTGCCATTCATAAAGAATTATGTGACGACGATGATTTCAATCGCTTAATTATCAGCGCCGATATTAACTGGCGTGAAGTCTCGCTAATACGCGCCTACTGCCGTTACCTAAAACAAATTGGCAACTACTTCGAACAAAATTATCTCAGTAAATTATTAGTCGATAACGGCGGGATCAGCCGTTTGCTAATCGATTTATTTCATGCCCGTTTTAATCCAAATATTGCAGAACGCGACGCCCTCCAAAACAAGCTAAACGAACAGTTAAATATAGCACTGGAAGCAGTGCAAAGTCTGGATGCCGACCGTCTGTGCCGCAGCTTACGCACCTTAATTATGGCAACACTGCGCAGCAACTACTATCAAACTGGGCACGAGCAGGTGGAAAATTGTGCCATCTACGCCTTTAAATTTTCGACACGAGATATATTAGAAGCACCGGCACCACGGCCGCGATTTGAAATCTGGGTGCACTCACCCAACGTTGAAGCAGTGCACCTGCGCGGCGACAAAGTCGCACGCGGTGGCTTGCGGTGGTCTGACCGACCCGAAGATTTCCGCACCGAAGTGCTTGGCTTAGTAAAAGCGCAAATGGTTAAAAATGCCGTTATCGTTCCCGTCGGTGCCAAGGGCGGATTTGTGTGTCGACGCTTACCTGAGAACGGATCTAGAGAAGCCATTCAAGCTGAAGTGATCAGATGTTATAAAGATTTTATCCGGGCAATGCTGTCGCTAACCGATAATCTACAGGGCGACCAAGTTATTCGTCCACCCTTATCAGTTTGTCATGACGACGACGACCCCTACTTAGTGGTTGCCGCCGACAAAGGGACGGCGGCGTTCTCAGACATTGCTAACAGCGTGTCCAACGACCGGGGCTTTTGGATTGGCGACGCCTTTGCCTCGGGGGGATCTCACGGCTACGACCACAAAAAGATGGGCATAACCGCCAAAGGCGGCTGGGAGGCGGTCAAACGCCATTTTCGCGAACAGAACAAAGACATCCAACGCGAGGAATTTACCACCATTGGCATTGGCGATATGGCCGGTGATGTCTTTGGTAATGGCATGCTACTGTCGAAAAAAACAGCCCTGCTAGCGGCCTTCAATCATCTCCATATTTTTCTCGATCCGACGCCCAATACCGAAGAAAGTTGGAAAGAGCGAAAACGCCTATTTAAGCTGCCTCGTTCCAACTGGAATGATTATGACAAAGCGCGACTGTCAACAGGTGGTGGTATTTATTCCCGGGCA
The DNA here is from genome assembly GCF_041584495.1 of Zhongshania sp. Taxonomy (GTDB): domain Bacteria; phylum Pseudomonadota; class Gammaproteobacteria; order Pseudomonadales; family Spongiibacteraceae; genus Spongiibacter. Next base: position 12,848 of record NZ_JBFHDY010000010.1, on the reverse strand, counting down.
CTAAAAAGTATTACCCCCAGCGTGCAAGTCTGCCAAGCACTCGCACTGGAACATCGCGTTTACACCCCAGATGAATTGATTCATCATATTCTGCAAGCGCCAGTGGATTTACTGTGGAACGGCGGCATTGGCACCTATGTCAAAGCAGAGGGCGAAATCCATCAACAAGCCGGTGATCGCGCCAACGACAACCTGCGCGTCAACGGCTCGCAATTACGCTGCAAAGCCGTCGGTGAAGGAGGTAACTTAGGTTTAACCCAAGCTGGCCGTATTGAATACGCGCTGAACGGTGGCCGCTGTAACTCTGACTTTATCGACAATTCCGCCGGTGTCGATTCGTCGGACAATGAAGTCAACATTAAAATACTGCTAAACGAGCTCGTCGCTAAACAAGCAATAAGCTTTGTTGACCGCAACAAGCTCTTAAAAAGTATGACCAGGGATGTAGAACAGCAAGTTCTGCGCAGTAACTACCTGCAAACTCAATCTATTAGCATGGTCGCGTCTCAGTCCCCGGAGCGATTAGGGGAGCAGGCTGAACTGATCCGCATATTGGAGCGAGACGCCGGATTGGATCGAAAACGCGAATCACTACCCGATGAAAAGACGATTCAGAGCCGCAGGACTGCCGGACTCGGACTCACCCGTCCCGAGCTAGCATGCCTATTATCTTATTCGAAAATTCATATCAAAAAAATATTACTGGATTCCACTATTCCAGAAGATCCCTACTTGGCGCAGGAGCTCTATCGCTATTTCCCGCAGCAATTGGATAATCGCTACCCCGACGAGATCAGTAAACATCGCTTGCGCCGCGAAATTATTTGCACAGTAATCACCAACAGCCTAGTAAACCGCATGGGTAATGCCTTTGCCCACCGCTTAAATGACGAGCTCGGCAACAGTTTTGAGGATATAGCTCGCGCGTATACCGTGGCCCGCGACCTTTTTGATATCCGTTCACTGTGGGCAGACATTGAGAAACTAGACAATAAAGTACCCGATGAACATCAAACCCGCATGATGCTTGAAATTCGCCGCCTGATAAAACACATCACCCTGTGGCTAATAAACAACAAAGAGCAATTAAACAATATTCAAACTTTAATAAGCCGCTATGCCGAAGATATAAAGCTACTCGCCGACGACATCCATCATTACTTATCTAAAGATGAGTTGCATCGCATTGAACATCGTATTGCAGAGTACTGTAACAGCGGCATTCCCCGGCGAGTTGCACGACGAGTTGTTATGCTAAAGGCCCTGTTTGCCAGCCCCGATATTACATGGCTGAAGGAACGCACTGGCGCACCTGTAAAAGTATTGAGCGAAATTTACTTCAGACTGGCTGAATCACTGCAAATCACCTGGGTTCGCCGACATATCGACAAACTCACTGCCGACTCCCGCTGGCATGCCCTAGCGCGCAATGCCTTACGTGACGACCTATATCAACGCCATCGCGAGCTCTGTGCAAAAGTAACCGACGACATCGACATTAGCGCTAATATTGCTGCCGAACTCGATCTCTGGCTAAACAACAACAGTGTCCAAACCGCGTACTTAAGCAATTTGATTACCGAGGTTAAAAGTACCCAGCAAGCCAACTATTTAAGTCTCTCTGTTATATTGCGGCAACTGGGAAGGCTATCTGCGTAAGCCGTATTTACAATAATAAGGGAACTCTTACTTCGTTTTGCTGACAGAGTGTCAATATACCGTAATCATATGAAACAACGGCCTATACGGAGGACGTCATCAGCTTTACCCGCCGACAAACAAAAACACCAAGCCTGCAGCACCAGCGACTTAGATCGCGCCACATGTTGATCATTGTATTAAGCGGATTAATACTCAGTGCAAGCCCCAGTCAGGCCAAAAATGATGCAAACGCGGCCCCGAGCTCTTCCCAGGAAATCAACACCAATCTGGTCTTAGCGGATTTACTCGAAAATAGCGGAAGCAGGCAAGCCTTAATCGACCAATTGCGCGCGGCAGATGGCGAGCCGACCGCAAGCCCCTCTGACAACAAACTGACGAACACCGAAGCGCAGCCTAAACGGGAACAGAAAAAGTCCTTTGCGCGCACAATTGCACAGACGACAAGCAATATTGGCAGTAGCATCAAGCAGCAATTTAGCGCGCTGTTCACTGCTATTTCCGCACTGTTTAACAGTGAAAGCGCAACTGCAGCAAGCGCGGCGAGCGCCGCAATTGCCTCAACCGCTATCAATATTGCAGTATTAATTGGCGTGACCTTTGCGGTCTTTATACTTTTTCGGCTGTTTGCCCGCCGCCTTTTTAGCATTATTAACACCTGGGCCTGCAAAGGCGCGAAAAAATACGCCATGCTGCGCACCATCGGAGCGGTGACGGCGGCGGGCTTAGTCGACACCGGGGTCGTTGTAGGCGCCTACCTCATCGGTAACACAACCGCGTCACTACTAAGTACACACAACGGCGCCGACGCTACCCGACTTGCATTACTACTAAATGCTTTTCTCCTTGTGGAAGGTGTTAAGCTCCTGCTACGTATGTTGTTCGCTAGCCGATTCCCAGCGCTACGCTTACTACCATTACACGAAACACAGGCGAAATACTGTAACCGCTTCTTTGCCAATTTAGTGGGCTTCACCGGCTACGGCATGATGGTGCTGGTACCTATAGTAAACAAAAACCTGACACCGACATCGGGCGCTGCGCTAACGACGCTCCTTGTACTCTGTGCCGCCATTTACTTTAGTATTGTGGTGCTGCGCAACAAGCGCAATATAAGCCAAAGCCTAATTGCTAAAGCGAAATTGCAACAAGGCAGCAGAGCTATTGCCTTGCGCCTGCTTGCGCGCTGCTGGCATCTCTTGGCGCTGGCCTACGCCACTGCAGTGACAATTAGCAGCGTCATGTACCCAGAAACAGCTCTGCCGTTTATCGCCACCGCGAGCTTAAAAACTGGACTGTACATCGGTATTGGCGCGCTCTTGCTGACGGTTATCCGTCAACTCATCGGCAGAGAAATCAATTTACCGACTTCGCTCACCGAACAATTACCCCAGCTCCAGTCGCGAGTGAATACCTACATTCCAACCGGTTTAAAAGTGCTGGGGACGCTCGTTGCCATTATTATTAGCGTGTTCACCTTGGATGCCTGGGCGATATTTGACTTGCATGCGTGGTATGACACTGAAACCGGTAACAGTGCGGTGTCATCGCTGTTCGATTGTTTGCTGATATTAGTACTGGCCTCGGCATTTTGGATCCTAGCAGCCAGCTACATTGAGCACCGTTTGTCACCGAGTAAAAAAGTCACACCCTCGGCCGCCGCCCGCGCCGAAACCCTGCTAGGCTTATTCCGCAGTTCGCTGGCCATTGTCATTATTGTCATGACGGTGATGATTATCTTGTCAGAGATTGGCGTAGAGATTGGCCCCTTAATCGCTGGTGCCGGTGTGCTCGGTCTTGCCGTTGGTTTTGGTGCGCAAAAATCAGTGCAAGATATTATAAACGGCGTATTCATCCAGCTGGAGAACGCCATTAATACCGGCGATTATGTGAATGTTGGCAGCCATGAAGGGACCGTTGAGCGCGTCGGCATTCGCTCGGTCGCCCTCCGCGATCTCTTTGGCACCTACCATATAGTGCCGTTTTCCTCCGTTGAAGCGGTTTCAAATTTCACCCGGGACTTCGCCTTCCATCTCGGCGAATACGGCATTGCCTACCGCGAAAATATCGACCATGCGATAGAACACCTCAAGGCGGCTTTCGAGGAGCTTCGTCAAGGCGCACACAAGGACGATATTCTGGAAGATTTGCAGGTTGCCGGCGTTTCAGCGCTAGCCGACAGCTCGGTAAATATACGGGTGCTCATCAAAACCGCGCCGGGTATGCAGTGGGCCGTTGGTCGCGCCTACAACCGCTTGGTGAAAATGCACTTCGACAAGGCCGGTATCGAAATCCCCTTCCCCCACACCACATTGTATTTTGGGGAAGACAAAGAAGGCTTGGCACCACCAGCCTATGTTCGAGTTGACACCGACCAGCCTGAAATAGCGCCAACTGAAGCTAGCTCAACGGCATCGTAATTACATAGATACCACCTCCGAAATCAAAACGCCCTAGATTAGGAAACTAGGGCGTTTTCAATGGGTGTCAATTTATGGCTATTATATGCCCCGTCTTAGACGCAGGCCTCTCTGCCGCTAAACGCGGCAATTAATCAATGGACGTAGCAGCATAAAATCACAACAATAAGCACATGAATCAGATCTCCTCGCACAATCGCAATTGATGAACGAGCAAGCCACTCCGCTAGCCAGCGCGCTTGCACCGGCCTCGCTCGACGACCCACTCTACTACCTGAAAAACCTTCAGGCAGTGGTGACTTGGGTAATGACCCACCATCACGATCTACTAGACGCTGAGGAATTAACAACACTCCAACAACTCCTGCAACTTTCTATTCCCGCACAGGCCCTACTGGCCCGAATGATTATTCGCAAGGGCGAGATATTTCGCAGTGATAAGCTGAAATACGACGAAATTCCATCAAGCGCGAACGCATTAGATGAGCTAAGTAAATACCGCTTTATCGACAGTAATCCGCTGATAGCTATTGAACAAATACATAAACACTGCCGCCGCGATGAACTTCTCAATTTACTCATCGCCGCCGGTAGCGCGCTGCCGAAATCGGCCACAAAATCCGAGTTGCTGACCGCGCTTGAGACTCTAGATCTAGCGACAAGCGCCAGTCCGCTCCACGACTGGTGGCCGGAGGCGCCATTTAGCTTGGTGTCACTGCAATGCATGGCACTATTTGATCGCTTGCGACTAATGTTTTTCGGCAATCTTCATCAGGACTGGTCAGAATTTGTATTAACTGAGCTTGGTCATCAAGCCTATGAAGCCGTTGCCTTCGACCCCCAGTTTCGCGCTTTCGGCAGCCGCGACGACGTCAACAGCTATCTTGCCTTACACCACTGCCAAACCGCACTGCAAGAGGCAAGCGACATCACCACCATTTTGCCGCTACTCCCTGAGCGCTTAAGCAACTCTTGGCTTGAATATCGACGCCAACGGCTGGGTTTTCAAATGGCGCAACACGCTGAGCGTGCAGGCGACATTCCGCTGGCTATCGAGCTTTATACCGGCAATGTTCTGGATGAGGCCAAGGTGCGCCTGTATCGGGTGCTCGAGAAATACAGCGACGATTCGCTCGCCGTTATTCACGCCCTAGAGCAAGATTTACAATCATCGCTCAGGCTAGAGACCCAAGTTCATCTGCAGCGTATTCTCCTGCGGCTTAGCCGCAAAGTTGGCAAACCGCAGCCAAAACCCAAAAAGCAAAAGCTGCCTATTGTTGAGTTCAGCCTTAACAACAACGACCAGCGCGTGGAATTTGCGACCCTAGACGCGCTCACGGCAGACGACGAGCAAGAAGGCTTTTATACCGAAAACTGGCTGTTCACCGGCCTCCTTGGCCTACTCTTGTGGCCAGCCCTGTTCGAGCCTTTACCCGGCGCCTTCTTTCACCCGTTTCAAGCTGGCCCAGCAGATCTCTATCGGCCAGATTTTGTAGCACGCAGAAAAGCTCAAATCGATGAGCGCCTCGCGACATTAGATTCCGGTGAGTACCGCGACTTGATCAAACACAGCTGGCAGCAAAAATACGGCATCGCTTGTTCATTAGTACACTGGCCGGTGATCACAGAGGCACTATTGGATTTAGCCTTAGCGATTATTCCCGCTACGCACTTAAAAACGATTTTCACGCACCTATTAAGTGACCTACGTAATCACCGCCGCGGCATGCCAGACTTGTGCGTGTTTGACCTTCGCCTGCAAAGCTACAAACTCGTTGAAGTCAAAGGCCCCGGCGATAGACTGCACGACCACCAAACCTTATGGATAGAATCTATGTTAGCTGCAGGCATTCCCATTGAGGTCGCGCAAGTGCAATGGATAACCCCACCATGATGAATGTGTCGGTGAGATCACTGTGCGAATTTGCCGCCCGCACCGGCAGCTTGGAGTTTAAATACACCCCGGCACCAAGCGCCGAAGAAGGTATTATCGGCCATATTACTGTTCAGCAACGACGCCCCGATCCCTACGTAGCCGAGTACTTACTTAAAGGTGAATGTGAAGACGTGTTTGTGAGCGGACGTGTCGATGGTTACTACGCACTGCAACAAGATTGCTTTCTGGAAGAAATAAAGACCCATCGGGGCAATGTCGCCAGAATTGGCCCCGGCCGCCGCGCACTGCACTGGGCACAGTTAAAAGTGTATGGCGCGCTGTTTTGCCGGCGCGACAATCGCGAGTCAATTAATCTTCGCTTGACCTATTTTGAAGTGCGCAAAGAGGAAGAGACCCACGAAACACTGGAGTTTAGCGCCGACGAACTGTGGAACTACCTTAGCGCTTTATGCCGCGATTATGCTCAGTGGGCAGTAAAAGAACAGCGCCATCGCGAGCGACGCGACTTCGCTCTCGCCGCGTTGAATTTCCCCCACGCGGATTTCCGCACAGGCCAGCACGATCTATCACGCAATGTTTACATGGCAGTAGCATCATCGGTACCGCTGCTCTTACAAGCCCCTACCGGCATAGGTAAAACCGTTGGGGTTTTATACCCCGCAATGAAGGCCATGCCAAAGACCGGTTTAGACCGCCTGTTCTTTTTAACCTGCCGCAATACCGGGCGCAAACTTGGGCTCGACGGCTTGAGCACCATTATCAAAGCGCAAGCCCCTGTCGACCAAGAAGCCCCACGCGGACTCGAAGCACCCCCTATTCGCGTACTTGAGCTTTCCTCTCGCGAAGCCGCCTGCGACCACCCCGACAAAGCCTGCCATGGTGACTCCTGCCCGCTGGCTAAACACTTTTTTGACCGTTTAAGCGACGCCCGCGAAGAAGCCATTCAGCAACGTTTTTTAGATCAGTCCGCGCTCCGCGCTATTGCCCGTAACCATTCTATTTGCCGCTACTTTCTCGCCCAAGAAATGGCGCGTTGGAGCGATATTATCGTCGGCGATGTGAACCACTACTTTGATCAATTCGCACTACTCCACAGCCTAACCAAGCAAAACGAATGGAAAGTTGCACCATTGGTCGACGAAGCCCACAACCTTATCGACCGCGCCCGCGGTATGTACAGCATTGTGCTCAGCGAAGCGGAAATGCTCTACACCATCAGCAAGGCACCAACGCCACTGCAAAAGCCGCTGGCGGATCTCGAAGAAGCATGGCAAACGCTAATAAAGCCTTTTTTAAGCGACACCCCAGCAGCTGATGTAGAACACCGTTACTTCTTAGCAGACGTACCTGAAGAGTTAAATAGCGCTTTATACAGCCTAATTGCAGCCATAACCGATTACCTAAGCGACCACCCCACTGCAGCCGACATTCAGTATGTGCTGTTTACCGCGCTCGGCTTTCTGCGCCTCGCCGACGCCTTTGCCGATCATTCACTTTGCACCTTAGAGTTTACCGTGTCGCCCCTAGCGGGCACCATTTTACGCGGCAGTGCCAAACTTAAAATCGACAACCTAATTCCCGCAGACCACTTAAAACAGCGCTTTCTTGATGCCAATAGCTGCGTGCTATTTTCGGCAACACTGTCGCCAAATCGCTACCACCAAGACCTCTTGGGCATGCCAACCACCAGCGTCTTTAAAGACATCGAAAGTCCCTTTCAACGCGAGCAAATTAAGCTGCGCTTTGTGACTGACATCAGCACTCGCCGCGACGACCGCTTTGCCTCATTAGAACCGATCAGCGCGCGCATAGCCGCCCAGTTCAAGGCGCAACCCGGCAACTACCTCGTCTACCTCAGCAGCTTTGAATACCTCAATGCGCTGTGCGCGTGTTTAAACAAACTGCAGCCAGATATCCCTACCATTCGCCAAAGTGCGGGAATGGCGCCTTCCGCGCGGGAACAGTTTATTTTAGATGCCAGCGACACCACACCCAGCGTTGGCTTTGCAGTATTGGGCGGCGTATTTTCGGAAGGTATCGATCTACCTGGTGACAAACTGATTGGGGTTTTTGTCGCCACCTTAGGCCTACCACCCCACGACGAAGTGCACGAGGTTTTGCGTACCCGATTGGAAGCGCGCTATGGCGACGGCTACCGCTACACCTACCTCTACCCCGGCATGCAAAAAGTCATACAAGCGGCTGGTCGCTTAATACGCACCCCCGAAGATCGCGGCGTGATTGAACTCATCGACGACCGCTTTTTACGTGAGGATATTAAAGCGATGCTGCCCAAATGGTGGCTGCACTGAGGGAATTAAAGACGGGAGCTTGAAAGCGAATAGGCCAGCTAACACTGGCCTATTCGCTAGAGTATTACCTTAGACGTTTACAGGCTATCTAGCGGCAAACATTGGCCACCAAGCACCGGCACTTCGCCCGGTCGGCAAAGTTCCAAATCAGAGCCACTGCCAGCCACTACTGGTGACGCAGGCATCCGCATTGTCGTAGGTGTCGTTGACGACTTCATTGATCCATTTTGTCACTAAATCAAATGCCCCAGCGTGCACCGTGCTCCGCGCTATCGGCGGCATCCGTGCAGCCAGCGCGGTAGCTTCGGGTCCTAGGCGGTAGGACAGTATAGACTCAGCAGAATTACCGGGAACAATATCATATTCACGACCGCCGCGAGGCGAAATCGGGGCTAGGTAGATCGTTACCGTTATTTTTAAATGTATTATTCCAAATGTGAACACCTTCACTGTATAAATCCATGCGGCGATCACCAGGCACACCAAATAACTTGTAGCTCGTGTACACAATGCCGGCAGTGCCATTGTCTTCAAAGGTGTTATCAAAAATATCGATCTTGTCGTAACCCATGGTCAACATACCGGTACCGCGAGGTACGTTAGATACGATGCTACCGGGTTCGGCAAAATTGCAAGTGTTATTGTTGCGGGAGGTATTGCGATACATACGAGTACGGCTGTCGTAACGCGTTAGGCCGTCTAAATCATAAACCAAGAAACCGCCGGTATTACATTCCGACAAATTGTCGACATACCCACCACCGCGCACATTCTCAATTTCAAAACCAACGACGTTAAACGCAGCGCGGCTGTTACGGATAATAGCGTTATCGGTTTGACCTACATAAATACCGGCGTCAGATGCACCGACGGACTCCACATACCCAACCAAAATATTCCGTGAGTTTACTGGGTAAACCCCATAGTAGCCCGACAACTTACTCTGTAATCTGGTGACGTCGTGTCCATTTCAAGTGGATTTGGATTGTCGGGGTTGTGGCGCGCGGGATCAGTACAGGCAACATGCAGCTTTGTTTTATAATTTACCGCCTTTATGGTGTCTTCGTTGGCCGTGTTGCGGCCGCTAGACCAAAATGCACGAACTCGACGTAACGTTCCGTGATCAACACCCTGTAGCTTGAAAGCATCACCTGGCGAATCCAGCACCGTCAAATCTTCAACGGTAATGCCGCGCACGGTAGTCGCAAGAAAGCCTTTATGCGAGCCGCTATTTTTGAACGAGAGTACGGTTTTATCCATAGTGCTTGGATTGCCCGGGTTCGAGCCAGTGTTCGATTTAGCGCTAGCACCGCCACCACAAGCTGCAAGGATGAGCACCAGCAGTAATGGTAAATAGTGAGATACGAGTCTTTGCTTGAATTTCAACATAACAGTCCACCTGCGACGTCTGTGAACTATTGAGCGGGCTGCCGCTATCAAGCAATTATGCTACATTGGAAAGGATTAGGTGCAATACGAAACGTGTCTTAAACGGGTTAATTTGTGACAAACAGCTCACTCGCTCTCACCGCCCATGCCCAGTGGGCCAACATGGTCGCCAATGTTACCGCAGCGGCCTGCGGCTTTGATCGCGAGCAATTATTCAAGGAAGCGGGTATTCCTTTATCCGCTTGGGACTCAGTGAACCGGGTGAATCAAGAGGAACTCTCTGCGCTGTGGAAGTTAGCACAGCAATTAACTGGCCGGGGCGATATTGGTCTCAATGTATTAGACCACTTCCGCTTTAGAACCATTGGTTCTCTTGCCTTTAAGATGATAGTCGCCAAGACATTTCGGCAATCCATTTTAGAAGCACTCGATCAAATATTTTTGGCCAGCGAAGTGTGGACGTTTTCACTTACGGAAGAATGCGATTTAGGCGTAATGCGATTTCGCCTCTCAAACCCCAATTTAGAAGTGAGCCATTACTCGTATGACGCCTTTATCTGCGCCTGTGTTCGGGTTTTGCAAGACGGCTTCCCAAACAACACCTATAAATATGCCAAAATCTGGTTTGCGCACTCAGGCTTTGGCCTAAAAGATATATATGAGGCCAAGCTAAGCTCACATTGTCGGTTTAACAGCAAGGAAGACGCACTATGCCTAGACGCAAAACTGCTAGGTCTTCCCCTGCAGTCAGCCGACCCTCAGCTCTACGAATCCCTTGATACCAGCCTTGACTATCAAGTTCGCACACTCAACAACCAAGGTGCAATTATCGAAAAAGCCATCCTAAAATTGATCGACAAAGGCGTGGCGCCATCGCGGCAAACCATATCGGCTAAACTGGAGATAGGTGAACGCACACTATTGCGCAGGCTGAAAGATGAAAACCTTACTTACAAAGAAGTACAAGAACAAGTCTTTGAAAAGTTCACCCTCCGCCAGCTGCAGCGCGGTGAATCTATGGAGGCGATTGCCGAAAAACTGGGCTATTCCGATGCGAAATCGCTAGGGAAAATGCTTAAGCGACGCCCTGGCTCAGGAATTCGCCAACTAAGAGCTGGCACTTAAACAAAGCACCGCCCGCTGGCGACAGCAAAACAGAAATCGCCACGGTTCTCTAACCTTATCTAGCCTGCCTATATAAAACCAAGGCGAGCGCCTTAATGGGATAGAATGACCGCTACATAGTCAGACTACAAAGCACTCCCCCAATACACCGCAAGTGATGAGCACCTAGCCGACACATGATTGAACACACCTACCAACTTGTTTTTATCGGCGCCACACTATTCTTATTTGCGGTGTTCGCCAGCATCATCTCTCGTCGCCTGGGGGCTCCCCTATTACTGATATTCTTGCTGCTCGGCATGCTAGCAGGCGAAGACGGCATCGGCGGCATCCACTTTGATGATATTGACACCGCGTTTTTAATTGGCAACCTCGCCCTCGCCATTATCATTTTTGATGGCGGGCTTGGCACGCGTATGGATACCTTTCGCAGTAGCTTACGGCCTGCGCTCTCCTTAGCCACTGTGGGCGTATTTTTCACCGCGGGAATAACCGGTGCGGCCGCCTGCTATATCCTTGACCTACCTTGGCAAGAGGGCTTACTGATCGGCGCGATTGTCGGCTCAACAGATGCGGCAGCGGTATTCGGCCTCATCAAAAATGCTGGACTAAACCTAAAGGATCGAACCGGTGCCACCCTAGAGATTGAATCTGGCTCCAACGACCCTATGGCCATTTTCTTGACTATCACGCTCGTTGAAGCTCTTAGCAGCCCTACTGGATTAAGTGGCTGGCTGCTGCTAGCCGAGCTCGCCAAGCAAATGGGGCTCGGCCTTCTCTTCGGGGTACTGGGCGGCTACATCATCCCAGCAGCGCTGGGCAAGATAACACTGCCCTTGTCCTTATACCCTTTAATGGTCTTTGCCGCCGCGCTCACCTTATTTGGCGGCACCAGCTTTAGCGGGGGCAGTGGTTTTCTCGCCATTTACATCGCTGGCGTGATGACCGGCACCACGTCATCTTTGTATATGAATGACATACGACGCTTTCACGATGGCATCGCCTGGTTGAGTCAGATTGGCATGTTCTTAATGCTAGGTCTCTTGGTAACGCCAAGTCTGCTGCCCCCCATCATCATTCCGGCGTTAATTATCGCCGGTGTTCTAATATTCATCGCGCGGCCACTGGCTGTTGCGGTATCACTTCTGCCGTTCAGGTTTCCCGTGCGCGATCAAGTGTTTGTAAGCTGGTGCGGATTACGCGGTGCGGTACCGATCATCCTCGCTCTATTCCCCTCCCTCGCAGGCTTAGAGAACGCACGCATCTACTTTGAATTGGTGTTCTTCGTGGTATTAACCTCGCTGGTCATCCAAGGCTGGACCATTGCGCCAATGGCTCGCTGGTTAAAAGTCGACTTGCCAGTGGCACTGAAACTGCCCAGTTTCAAGAGTACCCACTTGCCCAGCAATCCCCACAAGGACCTTGTGGTATATCAAGTGGTTGCCGGAAGCAGTGTCATTGGCAAATCAATCTATCAGCTGGTACTACCTGTTAACGCTCAGGTAGTTGCGCTCATTCGCGATGAAGTGCCGCTTAACTCAAACGAAGAAAACACGCTTCGGGAAAGTGATCAAGTCGTCATCGTTGCCACTACCGGCATGGCCGAAAAACTAGCCGATTTATTCTCACCGGCCCTTTCGCGCATGTCATCAAAACAATCGTCCAGCTATTTCGGGGATTTTACAATTCGACCAAACAGCAAATTGGGCGATCTGGCGCTCCTTTATAACTTTGACATACCCGATGAATTAAAACACCTCACCGTAGGCGAGCATATTAAGCGCAAGTTTAAGGGACGTCCCGTGGTTGGTGACGCGCTGACCTTCCCGCAGCTCAAGCTAACTGTTAAGGAAATGAAAAATGGGGAGATCTCTTTAATAGGCCTCAAGCTCAACCTGGACTGCTAGGCTCTTCATCATTAACGGGGGACACCGGCATTCATTAAACTGAATTTGCGAAGAAACAGTTTGATGGAGAATACCGATGTCCCACGCAGGAAGAATTATAGGCATACCTGGCCTTGAGATTGAACGGGTAGTTCGCAGG
>NZ_JBFHDY010000009.1:0-59555 GCF_041584495.1 Zhongshania sp. | reverse complement strand
CGTTTTGATCAACTGGGGCTGATCTCGTTAGTGGATCAGTATCGTCGTCTCATGAGTACAATATGAACCGCCGTATACGGAACCGTATGTACGGTGGTGTGGGAGGACGGCGGAAGTGATTCCGCCTCCTACCCGATCTTAGTTATTTAACTGTGCGCTGGTTTTTTCGAGCAGCGCCTGCAGTAGTTCTCGGGTGAAGGGCTTAGGAAGCCAGTCGTCAAAGCCGGCATCACCGGCTTCTTTGCGGGCATCGGTGGTGACATCGGCCGACGCGGCAACTATCATTGGTGTCACGTTCTGCAAATTTTCGCGAATGGCTTTCGCGGCGCTTAGGCCGTCCATAACCGGCATGTGAATATCCAATAGAATTAAATCAAAACTATTGCCGTTGGCGGCATCTACCGCGAGCTGGCCGTTGGCAACAATAACGACGTGTTTATAACCTAGCTGTTTAAGCATCGCATCCACTACCATTTGGTTGGGGATGGAATCTTCGGCAATCAAAATTCGCAGCGCGGAGTCGCCGCGATCGGTTTGCGGTATAGACGGTCGAATCGATTGTTTGTCTAGCGCTTGAAGTTTACGCAGCAGTCGATTTGGTGTTAACACCGCGTTGTTTTGGGGTGAGCTTAGACTCAGAATATTGCCGTCTGCAGAGACTAGGCTGAGGCTGCTACGAGCGCCTTCGGCGTACTCGGCTTCATATTGATAAGCCATGCAGTGTGCCAGCGACTGGCTTACTCGTTGACTGCGCTCATCAAGGTTTATTCCTCGCAACGTGTTTTTGCTCAGCGGCGATGCAAATGTCATCGTGTTAAGGGGTAGCCGACAGTGAAAAGTTGTGCCTTTGCCGACGGTACTGGTAATGTTTATCTCGCCACCCATCGCCGTGCAAATTTGCTGGCAAATTGCCAAGCCAAGACCGGTGCCGCCGTAGCGGCGAGTTGTTGAGGTGTCGGCCTGAATGAAGGCGTTAAACAAGCTGGAAATTCGATCTTCGGGGATACCGATACCAGTATCAATAATATCGAGACGTAATCTACCGTGCTCGTTATTTATTGCCTGCCAATCGAGGGCAATGGTGATGCCGCCTTGGGCGGTAAACTTCACGGCATTGCCGAGAAGGTTGATTAGCAGCTGCCGCATGCGGTGGGGATCGCCAACGGTGATTTGCGGGACGCTGGGTGTGCAGTGCATCGTTAGCGTGAGGTTCTTCTCCTCAACCCGCGCCGCAATAATATCGACGGCTTCCTCACATACCTCGCCGAAGTTAAATTCGATATTCTCGAGTTGAATTTCATCAGAATCTAATTTAGATAAATCGAGTACATCGTTTACTAAGGCCAACAAGGCCTTGCCGCCATTGCACAGGGTGTCTAAATACCCGCGTTGCTCTGGCGTGAGATCGGTTTCCTGAAGTACTGAGCCCATACCGAGAATAGCGTTGAGCGGGGTGCGGATCTCGTGGGACATATTTGCCACAAAGCGGGTGCGTGATTTAGATAGCTCTTCGGCGTCGGCCATAGACTGTAAAATGGCTTGGGTTTGCTGCCAACGTTCGTCGACGTCGAAGAGTGCGCCAGTAAGGTGCTGAGTGCGTCCGCCCTTGGAGTGGCCGTTGCTCGACAGCAGCAGTTCAACTCGGCGCCAGTTTTGGTGGCGGTCGCATAAGCGCAGCTCTTGACGGCTTGGCGGTAGCCCGGCACAAATATTGTCCCGCGCTTGCGTCAGTAATGGAATGTCTTCGGGGTGAATAAAATCGTGAAGCGTTTGTGGTGTATCACTATTAAATATTTTGCCCGTTAGCGCTTGCCACGCAGGGTTGGCAAAGTGAATTTGTAGTCTGGTGTCGCAGTAAAAGATTGGTTCGCTGACAGTGTTTAAAATATTGCGATAGTGTTGTTCGCTGTCACGCAAGGCTTGTTCAGCTTGTTTGCGTTCGGTGATTTCCCGCTCTATGGCAATAAAATTGACGAGTTCACCGTGTTCGTTGAGCACCGGGGAGCAGTCGATGGCCAGCCAATATGGTGTGCCATTTTTGTTGAAGTTAACGATTTCTACGTTAAATCCCTTGCCTTGGGCTAGGCCGTTACGCATTTGCTCAATGGCTCTGTGGTCCGTTTGCGGGCCTTGTAAAAAAGATCCCGGTGATCTGCCCCGCACCTCTTGTAGGCTGTAGCCGGTAATGAGGGTGAAGCTTTCATTAACCCACTCGATACGTCCTTTGGCATCAGAAATAACCACTAAGTTGTCGGTGCGGCTCGCGACCAGGGCGAGCTTTCTGGCTTGCTCTTTGCTCTCTTCTAAAGCGCCCATGGCCAGGTGGAGTTCAGTGACGTCGTAAAGTGAGCCGTACCACGTATTGCCGCTGCGTCGAGCGCGCATACTAAAGGTCTTAATGTCACCAAAGCGACTGGCGATACGCAATTCGCTGATCAGTGGTTCGCTGTCAGTGAGATTACTATTTAATTGCTTGATGGCGTTGCCGTCGTCGACAAATTCGACTAAGCGACGACCAAGGCATTCATTAACTGGCCAGCCAGTTTTGCGGGTCCAGGCGGAGTTTAGTAGGGTTAATTTGCCGCTGTTGTCACAGCGGAAAACAACCTCTTCCAGTAAGTCTGTTAGGGTTTGGAATTCTTGATGTTTGGCTGCGAGCTCTTCAACCATGCGGTGTTGGAGCAAAAGCTCACGCTCGCTGTCGGTGGCGCTCATTTACTGCCCTCTGATTTTATTTTATGCCACCTTCAGTGTAGATGAACTGCAGACGCTGCCATAGAGCGGGAACACATTTTCGCAGTAGAAATCCTGCTCAAAAATCGTTCGGCTTGAGGTGCAGTCCGATAGAATCGTTACTTTAAAGCCGAGGTCGGCGGCGTGGCGGCCGGTCGAGTCGATGCATATCGATGTTACCGTGCCCGCAAGTACCAGGCGCTCAATGTCTTTTTCGCGTAAAAGAGCTTCTAAATGGGTGTTAGAAAAGGCGTTTAAGCCGCGTTTACCGGGTATTTCGGTGATAATGTCTTTATAGGCATCGAGTTCAGGTATCGTTTTGGAACCGAATTGGCCAGCCTTAAAGGCGCCAACGTCTTTTATCGTGCGAAGTATGCCAACGGGATCGTCTAATTCGCTATAACCGTCGGTAAACAGAATGGGTGTCGATATAATCAGGTCAAATTGCTCCGCTGAGGCATCGAGCAGCGTAAGGGTATTTTGCAACACCCCGCTAACTCGCGAGGACTCTTCTATTACCGAGTGCAAAATACCTTCTTTGGCGAAGTAATCGTTTTGAAAGCCGATAAGCAGTAATGCGGTGCGTGTTGGCGTTTTCATGGCTGGCTCCCTTGGGTTAATACTGAATGCCTTGATCGTGATGTTTTGTAAGTTGCATATGTAGAAGCAACTTGCATTCCAAGGGTGTTTTTATTTTTAAGTTATTGATTTTTATTGTTTTAATGATTTTTTATGTTTCTTGTTACGTGCGCGGTTTGCCGTTTTTGCAATTTGCTTCTTAAATTGCCTTGCTTAGTGAGAAGATTTGGAAAATTGCCCGTTTGCGGCGGCGAGGAGATGACGCCTGCGGCTGAATCCTTTATTGTACGCCCTTTTATATTTGTGAGAGCACAGAGCAATGGATACCTTCGCTGAAATACGGCCCTACCACGACGACGAAGTGGCGCCGGTATTGGCGAAACTATTGGTGGATCCGGAAATGCTCAATATCATTGCCAGCTTGCGGATGCCGCGCTTAAGTAAGGCGTTGCCATGGCTAGTTCGACCATTGTTGCGCTGGTATTTGGCGCGTGAGATGAAGGGCATTGCCAATGTTGCCGATTTTCAGTGGATCGTCAAAGGCTATATGGATGCCATGATTGAAGGCAGTACCACGAGTTTCCAAGTTTCTGGTCTGGAGCATCTCGATTCAGACCAAGCCTATTTATATATTAGCAATCACCGCGACATTGCCTTAGACCCAGCCTTTGTTAACTACGCGCTATATCATCATGAGCGCGACACCGTGCGTATCGCGATTGGTGACAATTTACTCTCCAAACCCTTTGCCGCTGATTTAATGCGGCTGAACAAAAGCTTTATTGTGCGTCGCTCTGCTCGCGGCCCCCGGCAGATGTTGGCCGCTTTTCGCCAATTGGCGAGTTATATACGCTTTTCGCTGTTAAACGAGCGCAGCTCAATTTGGATTGCCCAGCGCGAAGGCCGCGCTAAAGATGGTAATGACGCGACCGAGGCCGCAGTGATTAAAATGATTGGCATGGCGCAGAATAAGCCTGAGGAGCGTTTTTCTGACTACATTAATACGCTGAATATCGTGCCGGTCTCGATCTCTTATGAGTGGGATCCGCTGGATGCGGCCAAGGCCCAAGAATTGGTGCATATTGCCCGTGACGGCGGCTATCAAAAAGCTGAACATGAGGATTTAAAGAGCATTGCGGCCGGTATTGTGGGCGACAAAGGTAATGTTCATGTTGCCTTCGGCGCGCCATTAAAAGGCGAGTTTAGTGATGCCGCTGAGGTCGCGGCAGCATTGGATGAAATTATTATTGATCAGTATCGCCTGCATCCGAGCAATATTATCGCGTATCAGCGGGTTTATAACGATGACAATTGGATGAGCTTAGCGCGCGTGCCAAAGCTCACCCAAGCCGATCATGTTGCCTTTGAAAAGCGCTTCAGCCACATGCCGGTCGAGTATCGCGAAAAAGCCATGGAAATTTACGCCAATCCTGTCAAAAACCAATTGCGTAGCGCAGATCTGCGGATTGTTGTCGAGGCCGTATAGGTGCTCACGGACGAGCTGAAAAAGACCATTCAGGAAGCGTATCGGCAGTTTTTGGATGTAAAAAATCTCAAAGCCCGCTACGGGCAGCGTCTAATGATTGCCCATATCGCCCGAACCTTGGGTGGTATTAAACGTAATCAGGAACACCAGCGCGGCGGTGGCGACCATCTCTGTGTAATCGAGGCGGGCACGGGTACCGGAAAAACCTTGGCCTACGCCCTTGCGGCGGTGCCCATAGCCAAGGCCTGCGATAAAACCTTGGTGATCTCCACGGCCACCGTCGCTCTGCAAGAGCAAATTATCTACCGCGACCTCCCAGATGTGCTGACCAATAGCGGTCTGCACTTCTCAATTAGTCTGTCTAAGGGGCGCCGCCGCTATATTTGTTTGTCTAAGCTAGATCAGCTGCTGTCCGGCGCGGACGCCAAAGTGCTACCCCTGTATATTGACGAGCACATGGCTGCGCCAGATGCTGAGAGTTTGTCGCTGTATACTGATTTTGCCAAACAGATGGCCACTGGTAAGTGGGCGGGTGATCGCGATGACTGGCAGACCGTTATCGCCGACGATAAGTGGGCGCGGGTCACCACTGACCACGCCCAGTGCACTGGGCGGCGCTGTAGCCATGTCAAGCAATGCAGCTTCTTTAAGGCCCGTGAGTCCTTGACCCAGGCCGACGTCATTGTTGCCAATCACGATTTGGTGCTCGCCGATCTGGCGCTGGGCGGTGGCGCAATACTGCCGCCGCCGGAAGAGTGTATTTACGTCTTTGACGAGGCGCATCACCTGCCCGACAAAGTGATTAATCACTTTAGCGCTAACTTCCGGTTGGCGGCCACCGAACGGTGGGTGGAGCAAATAGAGCGGGCACTAAGCGCCATGATTGCGCTGCCGGCCATGGACAATAGTATTCGCAGTGAACTTGAAAGCTTATTGAGCCAATTGATTGCGGTGCGGCGGGGGCTTATTCCGTTGCGGCCCGTCTTGGAAGGCTTGCTCGACGGTGCGCAGGAGCGCCAAGGCATAAAAAGTGTGCGCTTTGCTGACGGCATAGTGCCCGCGGTATTGGCGGAACACGCCAAAAGCTTGTTGGCGGGTTTTAGTGAGGTTATTAAGCAGGCCGAGAAGGTCATCGATAGCCTGCAAGACGGCATGGACAATAATGAGCTGAGCGGGAACCACGAGGCCAATGAGCAGTGGCTAACCACGGTGTCGATGGCGCGTTTTCGGGCGGAATCCGCCGCTGCGCTGTGGCGATCTTACGCCAGCGATGCAACGAAGGAGAAGCCACCCAATGCCCGCTGGCTGGCGCTAGTAGAAACCGGACAGGGGCTATTTGATGTTGAGTTGAACGCCAGTCCAATACTTGCGGCTAATGCGCTTAAATCGGCATTGTGGTCGCGCTGCTACGGCGCGGTACTGACGTCCGCCACGCTGACTGCGCTAGGCAGTTTCGATCGCTTTAGTATGCGCGCGGGTTTGGACGTAGACGCGAGCTTTGACGTCGTGCCCAGTCCTTTCCGTCACGCGGAAGCCGCGGAGTTGTATATTCCTGCCATGGATTGCGATGCCGGTAATGCCGAAGCGCATACCGCCGCCATTATCGAGATGCTGCCGACCTTATTAGATGCGGGTGCGGGTAGCTTGGTGTTGTTCTCCTCCCGCAAGCAATTGCGCGCGGTGCGAGAAGGCTTGTCGGTTGGCTGGCAGGCTCGCATTCTGGCGCAGGACGATTTACCCAAACACGAAATTCTCAGTCGCCATCGCGAGCGCTTGGATGACGGCAAAGGCAGCGTGATTTTTGGTCTGGCCAGCTTTGCCGAGGGTGTCGATTTGCCCGGCAAATACTGCAGCCATGTGGTGATTGCGAAAATTCCGTTTGCCGTACCAGAAGACCCGGTTGAAGAAGCCTTGGCCGAGTGGGTCAGCCGCAACAAAGGTAACCCCTTTATGGATATCACCGTGCCAGACGCGGCGGTGCGTTTGATTCAGGCCAGTGGTCGACTGCTGCGCAATGAGGCCGACACGGGGCGTATTACCATTCTTGACCGACGAATGGTGAGTCGCCATTATGGCCGCAAAATGCTGGCGTCTATGCCGCCTTATCGTCAAATTATCGAGTAGGCGCGATGAGCCATTATCACCACGTTGCGGAAGTGTTAATTGATATTGAAGCTGAGATGCGTCAAATCGGCTGTTGGGATGCGATAGCGCCTGCGTCGCAGGCATTGCGCAGCGAACAGCCGTTTGCGGTGGATACCCTGAGTTTTACCCAATGGCTGCAGTTCATCTTTATTCCCAAGATCCACTTTCTTGTGGCAGAGCAGCAGGCGCTGCCCAATGCATGCGGGATTACGCCAATGGCGCAGGAATATTTTCGCGGTCAACAGCTGCCGGTGGGCGGGCTGCTGAGCGCGTTGGTGCGGATGGACGAGCTGCTTGGTGGCAATCGTTAGCTGTTGCTCTCTTCTGCGGCCATTACCATGCGGACGAGGTGGGCCAATGAGCGCACGCCCATTTTCTCCATCACACGGGCACGGTGGATTTCTACCGTGCGCTGACTGATGTCGAGGTCATAGGCGATGACTTTATTCGCCTTGCCTTCAATCATCAGCTCCATGACTTGAGTTTCACGTGGGGTTAAATCAGCCAATTTGGCGCGAATTTTGTGTTTCTCTTCTAAGTCGGCGCGATTTTCAATGTCGGCGGTAATAGCCTGCTGAATCTTGCCGAGCAGTTCTTCTTCGCGATAGGGCTTTTGCACAAAATCGACGGCGCCGCGCTGCATGGCATCAACAGCCATGGGGACATCGCCGTGACCGGTGACAAAAATAATGGGCAAAATGGAGTTGCGGGCATTGAGTTGACGCTGTAACTCCATACCGTTCATGCCTGGCATGCGAATATCCAATACCATGCAGCCAGCCATATCTACGCTGTAATCTTCTAAAAAGGCATCGGCCCGTGAATAGCTGGCGACCTTGTGGCCGACCGATTCCAAGACCATTTGGAGTGAATCTCTTACCGCGTCGTCGTCTTCAACGAGGTATACCGTGGCTTCTGCTGTCATGATTCCGTCCTGGCGGTTACCGTTTTATCGTATGCTTAGGCTATCATGAAACCCTAAGCTATTGCTGTGCTTAATTAATGTATTCACGTTTTAGGTGAATGGTACTGGCGATAAGTGTTAAGACTGGATAAGCTTTCGTCTCAATAAATCGCAAGAAACACTTGCGCTGGTTATACAACAACAACAAGGGTTGCGCATGCGTACTAAGCGCAGTTTAGTACAGATATATCTCATAAGCCTAGTCGCTTTGTCAGCGATTCCCTTGGCGATCCTTGGCTATATCTGGATCGCCAAGGAATACGAGCGCTATACCCAGCAGAGCGAGGCGTGGCGTGACAGTTATATCGAGTCGCGCCGCGAACTTTTGCGCCGTGAAGTCGATAAGGCGATGGAGTACCTGGAGTTTAAACGTACCCAGCTTAACCGGCAGCTGTACAACGATCTGCGCCAGCAGGTTGCGGTAGGTTTGTCGTTAATCGAAACCACTCGTAAAGAGTTCGTCGGCGAGAGCCGCGCGGCGCAAATTAGCCGATTGCGGGCAACAATGAGTTCCTTGAGCTTTCTCGATAACAAAGGCTTTTTCTTTCTGTTTGATGGCGCGGGTAAGTCAATTTTGGCGCCGAAGTACCCCCAAGGCAGTCAGCGAATATCAGATCGTGATGCCCTTAATGCGTTTTCTAGTCAGATTACGGATTCGATTAAAGACAAAAATTACGACTTTATAGAATACCGCTTTACTGACAGCAACAATCGCGCAACAGAGCGCAATTTTAGCTTTGTTTACTACTACAAACCTCTTGACCTCTATATGGGGGCCAGCGTTTATCTACGCGATGAAGTGAGTCGCTTGAAACGCGAAGTCGTTGAGCGAATTGCGGCGGTGCCCATCGATCCAGACAACTCTATTATGTTTGTGGTCGACAACGACGGGCGGCAGTTGGTCAATGCTTACGACCCTGCCAGTGTCGGAGCACTAATGCCGAATATTGTGCAAAAGAGCACACAGGTCAGTGGCGCTGACAGCAGTCTATTCACCGAGCTGAGTTGGCTTGACCAAAATGGCGAGAATAAGCCGGTAATCTCCTATATTCGCCACTTTGAGCCCTGGGGCTGGACTTTGGGCTCAGGGGTGTTCTTAGATGAACTGAATATTAAGCTCGGGCAAGAGCATGCCGCGTTGCAGCTGCGCGTAAAAGAGCATATTCGATTTATTGTGATAATTGCGTTTGCCCTAATGGTGTTCTCAACCTTGACGGCACGCTGGTTGGCGCGTCGAAGTAAATCAGGTTTTACTATTTTTCAGCAGTTTTTTGCCGATGCGAGTAAGCGCTCAACCGCGATTGATGTTAAGCGCTTGCCCTTTGCTGAGTTTCAAAAATTAGCTGAAGAAGCTAATTTCATGGTGGAAAAGCGCACTCAGACCGAGCGGGCGTTAAAACTGAGCGAGCGACGTTTTCAACTCGCCCTCGACGCCGCACATAACCACCTTTGGGATTTAGATTTGCAGACCGGGTTGGTTACTGTGGGTGAGAGTTTTTTCCGCATGCTGGGTTACGACGTGCCCGCTAAGCCTTATCCCGTTGCTGCGTTTCAAAATATTGCCCATGACGACGATATGCAAATTATTGCCTCGGCGGTGGACAGCTGGCTGGGCTTGGCAACGGGGAATAGCGTTGAATTTCGGGTTAAAGATCGGTCGGGCTGCGATCACTGGATATACAGCCGTGGTGATGTAGTAGAACACGATGCCCACGATAAGCCGATCCGCGCGATGGGAATTATGACCGATGTCACTGATCGCAAGCGCATAGAGCAAGAGCTGGTGAATGCGCGTATTGCGGCAGAAGACGCCCTGCACGCCAAGAGCCAATTTTTGTCGAGTGTCAGCCATGAATTGCGCACCCCCTTAAATGGCGTTTTGGGCTATGCCCAGTTGTTGCAGCGGGACGCCGGTGTGCCCAGTGGCAGTCAAGAATATTTGCGGGCTATTGAAAGTTGCGGCAAGCATCTGCTGACCTTAATTAACGATGTATTGGATTTGGCGAAAATTGAAAGCGGTAATATTGATATTGTTTACCGCGCCAATGACTTGAGCGAAATTGTGTCCAGCGTCAGTGATATTGTCGGCCATCGCGCCAAATCAAAGGGTTTGGACTTTGTCGTAAATGTCGCGGCCGACGTCCCTCACACCGTGCAAGCCGACGAAGTGAAGTTGCGTCAGGTACTGGTTAATTTACTTGATAACGCCGTTAAATTTACGCCTAAAGGCCGCGTTGAACTCAAGCTCGATGTTGATCTGGGTCGTCACGTATTACTCTTCAGTGTGCAGGATAGTGGCATGGGGATTCCCGGCGAGAAACTGCGGGACGTCTTTGAGCCTTTCCGGCAAGTAAATCCGCAAGACGGCAAAGGCACGGGCTTGGGCTTGGCCATTTGTCGTCGCCTAGTTGAGGCAATGGGCGGTAATTTAAATCTGAGTAGCGAGTTCGGCAAGGGCAGCTGTTTCTATTTTGAGATCCCCTTACTGGATGTCTCTAAAGTCAGTGAACCAGGTGAGAAAATTGAGCTGACGGCGGAACCGGAATTAGACGTATTGGCAAAAGTGACCAATAACCCCGTAATCATTGTCGCCGATGATGTTGCAATTAATCGCCATGTTTTACTGGGCATGCTCGAAGATGTTAGCGATGACATCCGCGAGGCCGCTAATGGTCTTGAGGTTATCGCGCTTTTAAAAGAGCGCACCGCGCAATTGGTGTTGATGGATCTGCGCATGCCTGAAATGGATGGCATGGAGGCGACTAGGGTTATTAAACAGGAACTTAAGATGACGGGGGTGTCGATCATCATGGCCTCGGCTACAACCGACGAAGACATGATGGCCGAGGCTGTTGAAGTGGGGTGCGACGGGTTTTTACCCAAGCCCATTGGCATTGATGATCTATTAAAAGTCGTTGCGAGTACCTGCGGAGACGAGGCCCTTGCCAGCGCCGCGGAAGTGATCGTGCCGGATGTGGAGGCGCCACGCTCGCGCGTGGTATTGCCCCCATATTGCGATTTGCAGGAGTTGCTAATGGCGGTAGATCTCGGCGACGTGACAGGAAGTCGTGAGTTGCTGGGGCAGTTGCGCCGTGGTCGGCCAGAGTGCCTTGGTTTTGTTGAAGAAGCAGAAGAGCTCTTAAGTGAGTTTGATTTTGAGAATTTGGCGCGCCTACTTCGCCAAGCATCGGGTGAGGTAAGTTTGAATGGCGCATGAGCTGGGTAGCGAGCAGGTTTTGCTGGTCGATGATAATCCGACTAATTTGCAGGTTTTATTTAAAACCTTAGAAGGTAGCGGTTACCGATTGTTGGCGGCACGAGACGGTGAATCGGCACTGTATACCGCAAAGCGTGCGCACCCAGCCTTGATCTTGTTAGATGTAATGATGCCCGGCATGGACGGTTTTGAAGTCTGTGAGCGGCTTAAAGCCGACCCCGACACGGCAGACATTGCCATTATCTTTTTGTCGGCGGTCACCGATAGTCAATCCAAGGTTCATGGGCTGGCCATTGGCGGTGTAGATTATATCGCAAAGCCTTTCCAGACCGACGAAGTCTTAGCGCGGGTGCGCACTCACGTTAAAATACAGCGTTTAGAGCGCGCGCTCGCCCGCCGCAACAGTGAGCTTGAAGACGAAAATCAACGTATTTTGAATGCGGTTGAGGAAGGTATTTTCGGTTTAGATGTGCAGGGTAGAGTAACGTCGATGAATGCACGAGCCGCGGTGTTAACCGGCTGCGCAGTTACAGATACCGTCGGTGAGTTGTTTGCCCAGCTAAAACTCTTCCCGAATGATAACGGGTTAAATCAAGCGCTAACTTTGCTGTGTGAAGGAGGGGTTAGTCTGCGTAAAGAGAGTGCCAAATTAACTGCGCGTAACGGTGATGTTGTTCATGTTGCGCTCAGTGCGTCGCCGCGCAAGGAAGGCGGTGCTGTGTTAGTGTTGCGCGACATTAGCGAATGGTTGGCTAGTCAAGCGGCGCTGGATTCAGCGCGAGGCGAATTAGACAGTCAGCGCCAGCACCTCGCCCATATTGAGCGCCTGAGTACTGGCGGTGAGATGGCGGCGGGTATCGCTCACGAAGTGAATCAGCCGTTGACCGCAGTGACAAACTACGCGCGCGTGGCCCAGCGGCTATTGGCGGATATTCCCGAAAACAAACGGCAAAAAATGCACGATGTTCTAGGCAAGATCGCGATTCAGGCCGAGCGCGCCGCGGCGGTTATCCAGCGGATGCGCAGCTATGTTAAAAAGCCGACCGGTGAGCGTGAAGTACTGGAATTAAACAGCATTCTGGAAGATGTGCTGGCACTGGCAGAGGTCGATTCTCGCGTGAACGCGATACCGGTGGTTTTACACGGCGGGGAGAATTTGCCAGATATCCAGGTCGATGAAGTGCAGGTGCAGCAGGTCGCATTGAACTTGATTCGCAATGCCATGGAGTCCACCGCCAATGCCGGCAATGACAGCCCGGTTGAAGTGCGAACCTACGCTAAGGGGGTAATGGTGTGCTTCAGTGTGGGCGATCACGGGGCGGGCTTGGCGCCTGAAATCGAAGCGCAGCTGTTTAGTCCTTTTGTGAGTTCCAAAGAGGGCGGCATGGGGATTGGTCTTTCTGTTTGCCAGTCGATTATGCAGGCCCATGGCGGCGGTATTCGTCACGAACATAATCCCGGTGGCGGCGCGATATTCCATTGTGAATTTCCCGCTCACCTGTGATGCAATCTCCTTTATGAGTCGAGGAAAATGAGCGCTTCGCTTAAGGATTTATTGCGCGGAAATACCGAAGAAAGGACGCAGCGCAGCGTTTGCATCGGGGGGCAGCGCCTCAATGTTACTCTAATTCGCAGCCGGCGCCGTCGTCGTAAATTAAGTTTGCAGCTTGATGTTGAGGGTGGCTTGGTCGTGCGCGCCCCCTTTGCGGCGCGGCGCGAGGAAATCGACGGGCTGATCTTTCGCAATAGTGACTGGATTGTTCAGCGTCGACGAGAGTTGCAAGAGCAGCCCCGCCATATTGGCTTTCGTTTTATTGACGGCGAAGCCCATTTATTTTTAGGGCGCAGCTATGTTTTGCGCACTGGCGCAGAATTGGCGCCCAGCAGTCAGAAAGTCGCCATTGTTGACGGCGAACTGCTAGTTCAAATCAGTTCGCCCGATGCCATTAGCCGCTTATTGCAAAAATGGTATTGCCAACAGGCACAGCAGCATTTTCAGCAACGGCTGGCTATTTTTTCGGCTCAATTACCTTGGGTAAATACAGTGCCAGCATTGCGTTTGCGACGAATGCGCTCGCGCTGGGGTAGCTGCTCTAGCAGTGGTCGTCTGTGTTTAAATATCCATCTGATAAAAGCCAGCGAGCGCTGTATTGACTATGTAATAGTTCATGAACTCTGTCACTTGCAGGAGTTTAATCACAGTCCACGGTTTTATGCCTTAATGGACGCCGCAATGCCTGAGTGGCGTGAGTGTAAAGCCGAACTAGAAGCCTACGGCGGAGTGATTATTCGGGAGTGATTGTGGCTATTGCAATAGTAAACAAATTTAGGTGATGGTCCATGCGGTAATTAGGGGGCATTGATAATTGGTATGCACTAGCGTTGCTCAAATTTGTTGGAATTCGCTAATAAGGCAGAAATAAATGTACCAAAATCGAGATATCATCGCGCGGCTGCGCGAGCGTATTCCGTCGTTTGAATGTGTGTTGGGTTGTCATGATTGCTGCGGTCCGGTAACGACGTCTTCTGAAGAAATGTCGCGGCTGCCGGTAAAAACCGATGCTGAACACGAAACGGCCCTAAGTGAGTTGAGCTGTGTACACCTCGGGCCTAAGGGCTGCACGGTGTACGGCGAACGGCCTTTGATTTGTCGTTTGTTTGGTACTACCCCGCGTATGCCCTGCCCAAATGATCGGCGCCCAGTCGAGATGGTCGATCCTGAGGTTGAGCGGCAGGTTCATCACTACATCGCTAATACCAGGCAAGTTTTGGTGTAGTTGATCATTAGTTTTTTGATCTTCCTTGAATAGGTATAGGTTTGTCAGCGTGGATCAATAATGGCCGCACTGATTTGTGAGGGACGCTAATTTAATTTTCTGATAAAGCGATCTGTGGCGTCCACCAAGGCGGTAATCATATTGGCTTCTTCTATGAGGTGGCCGGTGTCGGCAAGCTGAATGAGTTCGCTGTTGGCAATGCCGGCGGCAAGGGCGCGGGAGGCGGCGGGCAAACAGGTTTTGTCTAATTCGCCATGAATAATCGTTACCGGCACATTGGGTAGCTGGTGAAGATTGTCGAGTATTTGGTTTTCGGCAATAAAATAGCGGTGCTGGGCGTAGTGGGCTTCTATTTTAACCTTGCTAACGAGGGCAGGATCGACCTGCCGTTGGGCCTCGTTTGTAATGGTGTTGTTATTTGAATGTTTGTTAGTACGCTGGCCTAAATTGTAGGTAGCGACTTTGCCAGACCAGGCCGACCAAATAGCGGCGTATTTTAACTGGGTATCGTTGTCGCCGTGATGGAGGCGCTGGTAATAGGCGGCGACCAGATCGTGTCTTTCGTCTTGCGGGATGTCTTTTATAAATGCCTGCCACGCTTCCGGGAATTCCTCACTCGCGCCGTGCTGGGCAAACCAAAATAAGTCCTGCTCTCTGGCCAAAAAACTGCCACGCAGAATCATACCGCTCACCCGCTGAGGATGAGCCTGGGCATATAGCAGCCCCAAACTCGCGCCCCAAGAACCACCAAATACCAACCAGCGCGCTATATTAAGATGTTCCCGAATGTGTTCTATATCGGCGACAAGGTGCTGGCGGAGGCTGGATATAAGGTCGTTGGCATTTGAGAACGCGTCGCTAATAGTGCGCTTACCTTGACGCTTGGCGGCGCTGAATACAAGCCGTGATTGGCTCGCTACGTGAAGACTTATTGCGTGGCTGGTGAGGCGTAATTAGCGGTTGCCACAAATAGGAAGAGGCTGCTGCCAATTACGGCGTCGACGCTGTCTTGGTAGTCGGTGAGCGCCCAGCGGCGGGCAATTTGAATTACTGCCCCCACTAAGCCCGCGTAAATAATGTCTTGGTTGGGTGTGTGCGCGATATCGGCCAGTCCGAGCGAGCTGGCGAGTGAGCGGATCAATACCGCAAAGTCTTCCATTACCTCATAGTAAAGCCTGTCGATGGTGTCGCTAACACCGAGAATCTCAAACAATAATAGCCGAGCAACCGCCGGGTTTTGATGCAGTGTGTCAAAAAAAGCGTGTAGTCCGGCGTGGGCAAAGGCTTCGCTATTGCGCTCGGCGCGGGTAAACGCAGCCAGCATATTGGCTTTTAAATAGTCTGTTTGCGCCTGATAGATTTCGGCCAGCAGCGCTTCTTTATTCGCAAATGACTCGTAAAAATAGCGTTCAGTTAATCCGGCTGCGGCGCAAATGCTGCGCACGCTGCAGGCTTGGTAGCCGACATCACCAATAACACTGAGGCCAGCGTCCAAGAGTTGTTGGCAGCGCTCGGCGCGCCGTTGGTCGCCGCTGGCGCCGCGATACCGGCGAGGTTTGGTAGGGGAGTTGGTCATTTTTTGATTTTGACATGAGGTGCTGTTAGATGTAAAGTGACACGAAGTCATGTCAAATTTGTCGGCGCGCCAGCGGACAATGCGAGAGAGTGAATAAAACGTGGACTACGATTTTGATTATCTAGTAATCGGCACCGGCTTTGGCGGTTCTACGGCGGCCCATCGCCTGACCCAAAAAGGCTATAGCGTGGGCATGATGGAAATGGGCCGACGCTGGAGCGCCGAAACTTATCCGCGTTCTAACTGGCATTTTCATCGCTGGTTGTGGCGACCCATGCTGGGTATGAAGGGCTTTTTCAATTTGCGCTGGTTTAAGCACGTACTGGTTTTGCACGGCAATGCCGTGGGCGGCGGTTCGATTACCTATGCCAATACCTTGCTGGTACCCAAGCAAGAAATTTGGCAGCAGGGCAGTTGGGCGGGCTTAAAAGACTGGCAAGCTGAGATGCCGGCCCATTACGCCAGTGCGCAGAAAATGCTCGGCGTGACCGAAAATCGTATTCTTGGTCCTGCGGACCATTTATTAAAAGAAGCCGCAGATGATTGGGGCTGTGGTGAAAGTTTTTACAAAACCCAGGTGGGTGTTTTTTTTGGTGATGAGGGTGCGGCACCGGGCAAGGTATACCCTGATCCCTATTTTAATGGTGAAGGCCCTGAGCGTAATAGCTGTATTGCCTGTGGCGGCTGCATGGTTGGTTGTCGACACAACGCCAAGAATAGCCTAGATAAAAACTATCTGTATTTTGCCGAAAAGCAGGGCGCGCAGGTTTTTGCCGAAACCAAAGTGATTAATGTTGTGCCGCTAAATGGTAAGGTCGACGGCGCAGACGGTTATGAAATTACCACGGTATCGAGCACGTCTTTGCTGCGCCGCCATAAGCGGCGCTGGCGGGCTAAGTCGCTGGTGTTTGCGGCGTCGTCACTTGGTACCCAAGACCTGTTGTTTAAACTTCGGGATAAGGGCTCGCTGCCGAATATTTCCCCGGAACTTGGCCGTAGAGTCAGAACCAATGCCGAATCATTAATTGGCGTGCGCCTGCCCGGCGAGCAAAATATGGATGAGGGTATTGCGATTGGCTCGGGTATTTACCTCGACGACAAAACCCATATTGAAGCCACCCGCTACCCCCGTGGCTCCGATGCCATGGGCTTGTTGGTCACTGCCATGACCCGTGGCAAGCCAAACTGGCGCCGGGTGTTTGTGTGGTTGTACACCATGCTGAAATTGCTATTTAAGGCGCCTAAACAAGCTGTCGCCTCACTGATCCCCTTTGGTTTGGCGCGGCAGACGGTCATATTTCTGTGTATGCAAACCCTCGACGGTCATATTGATATGCAGTATCGCCGAGCCTGGTATTGGCCGTGGCGCAAGCGCATGGTCAGTGTTGGCGAACCGATTCCCGCGCATATTCCTGAAGCGAGTGAATTTGCACTGCGCACTGCCCGCCGCCTTGGCGGCATGGCTGGCAGCTTGGTTAGCGAGGTCTTGTTCAATATTCCTGCTACCGCGCATTGTATGGGTGGTGTCGGAATGGGTAAAAGTCGTGAAGAAGGTGTGATCGACAGCCAAAACCGGGTTTTCGGCTACCGCAATATGTTGGTGTGCGATGGGTCGATGCTGTCATCGAATCTTGGCGTGAATCCCTCGCTCACCATTACGGCGCTAACTGAGCATGCAATGAGCTTTATTCCGCAAAAAGCCTAGGTTGTTGATGTGGTGTAAATCTAAAGTGGCAGCTGGAGATTAATACTGCCGCCCAGTTCATTGTTGCTAACATAGTTAAATTCGGCATGGATATGTAGTAGCTGGTCGAGGTTGTAATGCAGGCCAATTGAAGGGCTGTCGTCACCGTAGGGGTTGTTTAGCCAGCTGTAGCCCAACAAGAGTGTTATCCGTTGGCTGAGAGGAATAGCGCTCCTTAAGTTGTAAACGCGCTGGGCGGGCATTTCGCCGAAAGCGGCCTGTGGCGTGAGGTCGGCATCAAGTCGCCATGTCGCCCGCGTTGCTTGGTAGTCAATGCTGGCATTAACTTGGCTGCGTTGCTGGTAAACGGTGCCAATCGTGCTCTGCATTTCTTGCTGATAAATATCTTTTATTGCCAGGCCAAGTACCCATCTGTTTAGTTGATGCCTTATGCCAAGGTCGGCATTGAGCTGAAGGGTATGGTCGACATCGCGGCCGGAATCGAATAGTTTTTCTTCTTCGTATTCAGAAATAAGAATACTGCGCTCAATAAGGCTGATATTTTGAATTTTTGGGGTAATACCAAATTGGGTGTTGGCAAAACCATCAATGTTA
Source organism: Zhongshania sp. (assembly GCF_041584495.1). Classification (GTDB taxonomy): domain Bacteria; phylum Pseudomonadota; class Gammaproteobacteria; order Pseudomonadales; family Spongiibacteraceae; genus Spongiibacter. The sequence goes on along the minus strand of NZ_JBFHDY010000009.1, from coordinate 41,779 downwards.
AAACGGTAATTTAGGCCCAGGTAATTTGACCACAGCGCCGAGACCTCCATAGACGACTGTAATTCACCAAAGCTGAACAGGCCGACCAGCGTGGCAAAACGCAAGCGATTGGCGTCGTCTTCATCATAGTTAAAGCGTGCACTTCCGCTAAATTCTGAACCGCCAACAATATGCCAGGCTGGCGATGACGTGCTTAGGGTGAAATGACCGCCGGCGGCTAAGTTATTGGTGTCGTCCCCCATTTCTTCTAGGCGTTGTACTAGTTCGGCCTCATCGCCGGGTATCACCAAAATTCCCCTAGAGCGACCCTCTAAAGCACGGCCTTCGTCGTTGGCCTTCTTAAGGCTGTAAATTAGCTCGTCACTGTCATCAATGAAAATATAGCCGTCCATCTGCAATATGGTAGCGCTGATGTCGTCGCGAAGGTTAAGCGCCGCTGGGTTTTGCTGCACGGCGGCGAGTTGATACGGTGGCGTGGTCGCATGGGCGGCCAGGGAGAGGGGCTGTAGGCCAGCGACAAATAAGCAGGAATATAAATTGCGAAGTGATAATGGCAAAAGTGGGGCTCCATTCTTATTCGGGCCGTCTTTGCCCGCGCTGGACTTGGCCTAGGATACTGAATGGCAGAATAGTGTAGCGTATTCCCCCGAGCAAGCGCATTACGTTGATTTTGTGTAATATTCGACCGGGTGCTATCTCGCCATAAGGCGTGACTCCGGTGGGCGATAGGTGAGGTTTAACAAAATTTTGGCGACGGAAGTGGCTAATGGCCAGTGCAAAACCATTTGCAGCTGCCCATGGCGGCTAAATTTAGTGAGGCGCGTCAGTGGCAAGCTGCTAACACTGCGAGGCGGGCAATGACCCAGTGGGTCAGCGACACCCCGAAAATATGTGCTAATACTTGCTCCTCATACCAGCAATTGGGATTTCTTTATTATGGTGGGTGTGACGAGTGCTTTGGGCCGTCAAATTCGGTTTATGGGTAAGCCCAGTTATTTGTTGGGCCGTTGGGAATGTTATTGCGTTGGCTTGGCGTAGTCGCCAACATAATTTTGTCGCGCAAATGGCAGATGTGTTTGGCGAGACGCGATGGCGTGGTGTTGATTATCGTCTCGGAGGCCACTCGCAGTAAGGTCGCCCGCTGGAAGGGCGGCTACTATCACATTGCTGGGGCAGCGGGGGTGCCGATTGTTGCGACGGCTCTAGGTTACGCAAAACACCTTTCATTGTCCGCGCCGTATTTCCCCAGCGGAAGTTGTACGGAAGGTCAGCGCCAACCCCAGGAGTTTTACTGGCACATAACGGCGAAATACCTGCATTTGGATTGCAGTTGCCCAACTAAAATCTCGGCAAACTCTGCGAAGGCTCTCTAGCCGACGATGACTTTAGGCAATAATGCACTATTATTAAATATATGGGGAGTGACACTGCGTTCAGGGTTCATCTAAGTGAATTCCCCGGTTACTTAGCATAGGACTCCCTTGCTGTAACGGCATTGGAGGAGGTAATTTCCCAAATTCGTAAATTGCGCAATTGAGCGTGGCGTACACAGGCTCGGTTATATTATGGCTAATGAGTTTTTAAACAAGTTATTGGGGCCGGAAATGCCGCCCCATGGGCATTGCTATTTATGGAATGAAAATTTGGTTCGTCTTCATGTTATCAGTGATGTGCTGATAAGTTTGTCTTACTTCACTATTCCTGTTGCCCTCGTTTATTTAGTGCGAAAGCGCGATGACCTCAAGTTTAACTACATATTTGTGATGTTTGCGATTTTCATCTTTGCCTGCGGCGCCACCCATCTCGTCAACATCTTTAATGTTTGGTATGGCGCCTATTGGCTTAGTGGCGGTGTCAAGTTAATTACCGCTATTGCCTCGGTGGGCACGGCGATTGTGGTTTGGCCGCTGATTCCCAGGGCCCTGGCCATTCCTAGTAATGTGCAGCTTATTGCATTAAATCAACAGCTTAGAGAAGAGGTCGACGAAAATCGGCGCCAAAAGCAGCAGGTTGAACACTTAACGAAAGACCTCGAGGAATTGGTCGCGCAGCGAACTCAAGAGCTGGCAGAAACCCGCGTAATGAAGACCTTGTTGGAAAAGAATCATGCTTCATTGGAACGCTCTAATATCGCATTGGAGGAGTACGCCAAGGTAACGGCTCATGATATTAAAGAGCCGTTGCGCTCTATTTCGGTATTTGGTCAGCTATTGAATGAACGCTTAGGTGAAACTCTTCAAGAGGATGAGTCGAAGTGGCTGCAGACCATGGTTGGGACGACCCAACGCATGACTGAGATGATCGACGATTTACAACAGTACTGCGCCACCCAGTCGCTGGTGCCAGCTACGTCATTGGCCTTGGATGAGTATCTCGACCGCGCCGTTGTTGAGCATGGCGGTGACATGAAAAAATACGCCACCGAGCTGCATCGAAAGCCATTAGGCACGGTGAATATGTCGCCGACTCCGCTGTATCAATTGCTATCGAATCTGCTCGATAATGCGGTGAAATTTAGCCGCGATCAAAAGCCGCCGGTGGTGGAAATCGGCCCCGTGGACGATGCCGGCGAGGACGAGGTGGGGTTTTATATCCGCGATAATGGTATCGGCATTGCCAGTCATTATCAGTCCCGAGTATATGGCGTATTTGAACGCTTATACCGAGAGGGTGACTACGAGGGTACGGGCATCGGCTTGGCCATTTGTCGACGCATTCTTGATGAGTGTGACGGCCGCATTGATATTATTAGTGAGTTGGATAAAGGCTGTGAGTTCCGGGTGTATTTGCCCGCGGCATAGCCGTCATTAAGGCGTGCCGTCCCCGGGATCTTGCTTTGCCGCGGGCTGCATGCGGGAGAAAATGTGCTCGCTGGAGGCACCGTCGATTTGCCAGAGCGTTTTCGCAAGCTCGGCGCCCGTGCGGCGGCTGCGGTCAAGATGACGATTGAAGCGGCGGCAGTGGCGACAAAGGAGCAAATGCAGGCGAATATTAATGCGCTTCCAGCCGTGGTATTGGGCGTCGAGGTTATCGCTGGCGAGATCGGTAAACTGTTTGCAATTTAGCATTCGCCGGTCTCCTGGTAGTGGTTAATCGTCATCATTAATCGTAATCTCGCGCGGTGTAGTAGTACCCGCACATTGGCCTGGCTGATTGCCAGTGTGTCGGCAATTTCATTCAAATCGATTTGTTCAACATCGCGCAATAAAAACACCGCCTTCTGGTTTTCTGGTAACATCGTTAACGTGTGCTCTATACACTGGCGCAGCTGATCTTCCTGCAGCATTAACTCTGGGGTATTAATATCCCAGTGCGCGGGCGGGTTGCTCCAATGCCCACTGCTGTCAAAAGCGTCGGGGTCGACACCCTGACCAATATCACTGACATCACCATAACTGCTGTGGCGTTTTTCTCGGCGAAGTCGCGATTTGGCTTCATTGCTCACAATTTGAATCATCCAGGTCGACAGGCTGGAGCGCCCTTCAAATTTAGCAATGGCCTTGTAAATAGATGCCCAGGCTTCTTGGGTGACGTCCTCTGCAAACACGTCGCCAGCAATGGCCCGCGCGACGATCAGCAACTTGTTGTGGTAGCTGCTGATGAGCGATTTAAAGGCGCTATTGTCCCCAGACTGCAGGCGCGCAATAAATTCAGGATCATTGATAAGTTGTGACACAGAGGCTTCCAAACCCAGATTATGTTGCTAGTGTCACTGATCCCGAGGTGCTGGCGCAAGCAAGTCACCGCGTTTTCACTATAAAGCTGTGCTTGTCCCCATACTTATACCTTAGTTGCTTGCTCAAATTTGCGTTTCAACCAATAGTCCGCGCTGACATAGCGGCCGCCACCCATGGCCATTAAAGCCAGTAAAATGAATAAGTATGTTGCCGCGAACTCAATGCCGTTGTTAAGAATAACAATATTGCCACTGGATGTTAGCCAGTCGTAGTTGCCGTGCGCGTCCAGTAGTGAGCGAGCGGCGGCGAGCTTGTCTACGGACTCGGCGACTCTAGCATTGGCAAAGGGCGCGCTGGCATCGGCAATCGCCTGCCAGCCAAATTGCCAGTGCACGCTTAAGGCGGCAACGATCATCGTGACGGCGAGCGGAATGGCGATCCAGCGACTTGCGAGACCAAGCAGCAATAGACCCGCGCCCAGTACCTCGGTTGCGGTGGCGAGAAATGCCAGAACATAGGGAATGGGCAGTCCCAGGCCCCAGTCGCTATTGCCAAACCATTCTGCCGTTGCTGAAAAATTGGCCATTTTACTGCTGCCTGCCATCCAAAAAACTGGCACTAAGTAGAGACGTAGGCCTAAAGCTGGAATACCATCAAGATGCGCCAGCGTCGCGCCAAGTTTGTTGTGGGTGCGGTGGATATAGCGAAAAAAATCTATCATTAACAGAACTCCGTAGAAGAGGGCAATGCGGTACTCGCCGATCGATTGGCAATAAGACGCAGAGTACGCAAACTTGTTACAGGGTAGGCCGACAATTTATTTGCACTGGCTTTGTAACACTCGGTAACGAGACTTCTCTAATGGCGAGTGTCGTCATTGGACGGCCAATTTAAAATTTCATTTATTAAGGGTGACGACAATATGAAAAAAACTGCGATGACTGCTTTCAGCGCGGCGATGCTTGCTTCTTCAATGGCCTCTGTTGCGGTAGCTGATACCAACCCCTTTGCTGCCAAGGTAATGAGCGGTGGCTACCAGTTGGCCGACTACGCCAAAGACGCTGAGGGTAAGTGCGGCGCTGACAAAGCGAGCAAAGAAGGCAAGTGTGGCGAAGCGAAATGCGGCGCTGACAAAGCGGCCAAAGAAGGTAAATGTGGTGAAGCCAAATGCGGTGCCGATAAGGCCGCCAAAGAAGGCAAATGTGGCGAAGCGAAATGCGGCGCTAAAAAGTAATACCGTCCGCTGAGTGCTCGCCCAGCTGCTTGGTTTTGGGCTTGGTGAGCGCTGTCTCGTATCGATCTCGCTGGCCAATGGATCAAGGCCTCTTTATAGTGTGGCAGCTGGCAATATTGAGATCTGTCCTTGATTACTGTTTCTACGCCCAAAAAACAACTGCTCACTGGTCTGGCGCTATCCTTATTGACTGTGTTGCTGTCGAGCACCGTCGCGGCGGTAGGTAAACACGTCTCCCAAGAGGTCCATGTTTCCGCCATTGTTATGGTGCAGTACGGCCTGAGTTTCTTTTTTGCCCTACCGTCGATAATGCGGGCCGGGCGGGGAAGTTTGGTCACTCGTCGTCCTGGCTTGCACCTTGTGCGCGGTGTTAGTGGTTGCGCTTGCTTCTATTTGTTTTATCTCGCCCTCAGTCATATCTCCTTGGTGGAGGCGACCCTCCTGCGGGCTTCGGCCCCCTTAATGGTGCCAGTTGTTATTTTGCTATGGTTTAAACAGCGGGTAGGTCGCCATGCTTGGCCGCCGTTGCTCATTGGTTTTATTGGGGTGGTGCTGGTGTTAAAGCCAGGCTTTGTCGGATTCAGTGTCTGGCATGTACTGGCCTTGCTGTCAGCCTTGGGTTTAGCCGTGTCGATGATCAGTACCCGTGAGTTAATGCAGGGTGAGCCGCAAAACCGAATACTGTTTTACTATTTTTTGATCTCCGTCATTGTGAGCTTGCCCTTCTTTTTGTTTCATTATCAGCCAATTCCCCTGTCGGCATGGCCGGGCTTGGTGTATATGGGCGTGGTCATTTATTTGGGTTTTGTTCTTTATACCTTGGCATACCGCTATATATCGGCCTCGGTATCGGCGCCAATAAGCTATTTTGCGGTGGTTTTCAGTGGCGTTATAGATTGGTTGATATGGGATCATATTCCCGACCACCTAACCTTGGTCGGGATAATTTGCGTGGTGCTGGGTGGGGTGTTGGTATTGCGCAGCCCGCCAGAGCCTACGTCGACGGATACAGCGGGGCTAAAGGCACGCTAGCGGCATTGTCGTGGGGTTTTGTGGCGCGTAGTCTTTTTACCGTATCTAGCAGCGCCTTGGCGTCAATTTCTGCATCGCGACCAGCGAAAAGCTGGGCGTCCAAGGCTTGGCAATAGTGTTCAAGCTCCTTGGCGCGTGCGCCTAACTGGCTAAGGCTTAGGGCTTGTTGGTAATAGCATTGCCCCCAGTTTACTAGTGCGCCGCGCAGGCTGTTGGCGTCAGTATTTTCTTGGACGCACTTTTTGAGTTTACTGAATGCGGCCGCCTCACTCTCGTTTTCCGGTTTTACTCTGACGTTATTTTTGGCGTTTAGCATTCCGTTGCGGCTACGCAGCCATGCTAGAGCAAAACCAATATTACTCAGGCTCAGTGCTGCAATGACGACCCAAAGCAGGGCATTGGTCGTTGCTTGTTCGGGGCTGGTGGTTGCCAAGGTATTTTCGGCAGGGTTTGTGGTCAGGGTTTGATTTGATGCTGAATTGCTTGTGCTGAGCGGCGTGGAATTTACATTGTTCATCATGCCGGGCGCAACGGTGATGCGGCGCTCTGGCAGCACTGCCACTTCGGCCTTATTGGTGGTGGTATTCCACCAGGGGATGCGCACTTCGGGTAACACTAGCTCACCAGCCGCGGTCGGAATAATTGCGACGGACTCACTGCGCACGCCGCTCCACTCTGACTGCTCATCGCCTTGGTCAATTTTGGCTTGATCTGGGTAGAGCTTGGCCTTGTTTAGGGTATAGGTCGGCAGTGCAGGCAACTGCGAGCCGAGTAAACCTTTGGCCTGAATATGCACTGTACGAGTAATGGAGTCGCCTATTTGGATGCTGTTGGGATCTTTACTCCAGGTGTCGGCAAGTACCAGTTTCTTGGCAGGCAACCACACCGCACCCTTAAATTCTGCTGGCGGTGGCTTAATATTGAGGTGGTGCGCTTGGCTGCGTTTTACCACCAAACGGCCGGGGTCGAGCATTGATGGGCGGTAGCCCTCTACTCGCGCCTGCAAGGTTAGCGCAGGAATGCTTAGCTCGCCGCTGGTTTGTGGGTAAATGGAATAGTGGCGCTCAATCACTTGGTAGTAACGGCCATCGACGAGGGTTTGGTAGCGCTGTTCGCCAGTGGCTTCCACCACGGCATTCTCCACTTCGGGCGCCTCAAGAGAAGCGTCTAAAAAATTAATAGAGGTAAATATTTTAACGGTGTATTGCAGCTCCGCCTGCACATAAGCAGAGCGGGGCGTGACGTCGGACTCTAAATACACACTGTCACCATTGGCGCCGCGAGTCTGGCGGTTGGCCTTGTCGACGGAAATGGTCAACGCCCGGGTCTGAAACTGGCCCATTGGAATGGCGGGGATGGTTAGCGTGCCTTCGCGTTTTGGGGCAAGCGTGTAATCCCATTGACGGCTGCTGTTGACCTTGCCGTTGATAATATTTGTGCGGCTACTTTGCTGGCGATTAATAATATGAAAGTCTTTTTCTAGCGCGCTGACATCGGGTTCGCCAGAAAATAAAATACTGTCGGCGACCAGTGACAGCGTAAAGGTTTCTTCGCTAGAAATTTGTTGCCGATCTACGCTGGCGCGAACATTAGTTTTGGCTAAGGCGCTGGGTACCCAGCAGAGCAGGCTTAGCAGCAATATGCCAAGAGTGGCGGCTTCTAATTGGCGAAAGCCAAATTGATGAACATGCATGCTTGTGCCTGTATTCATTTTGTTCAGGGCAACTAGGCCGTGCTTAATAGGGCGCATAATTCTCTCGCTCAATTTGATTGCCACGTTGTTGACGTATTTGTTGCTGGTACTGAAATTTATTGCGCAGTAGATTGCCGGGGTTATCGGGAATCTTACGCAGCCACTGTTCTTTGGATTGGTCTTCTTCGCTCAGCGGTTGTTGGCTTTCAGCAAGCGCAGTTTGCTCGCTTTTGTCATCTGGGCTGGCGTCGTTGTTTTGCTCGGCCGCCACAGATTGTTGCTCAGCAGCTTGCTTGGCGTAGTCCTCTGCTAATTCGGTTTGGCGCTGTTGGGCGCCCTGCTGTTCTTTTTGCGCCTTCTCTTGCTCGGCGCTGGACTCGCTTTGCTCCTGCGGTGAGGAATTGAGCTGCTCCTGATTTGGCTGCGTCTGGCCCTCGTTTTGGTCATTGGCATTTTGTTGTTCGGATTGATCTTGATCCGATTGCGGCTGACCTTGCTCGCCCTGTTGCTCTTGATCAGAGTGCTGTTGCTGCCCGTCTTGGCCCTGTTGATTTGCTTGCTCAGACGACGGGGATTGCGGGTCTTTGTCCTCCTTGTCGCCGCCGCCAGACTGGTCTTGGTTTTGCTGCTGTTGTTTTTTCAGGTCTTCGAGTATTTTTTTATTGCGTAGGGCGTCACTCATGTCAGGCTCTTGCTTTAGCGCTTCGTTGTAGGCCGCGATGGCGTCGTCTAATTTGCCGGCTTTGGCTAGGGCATTGCCGCGATTATAGGCGGCGTCGCTACCGGGAAGTTTGGCGTAGCTTTCGGCTGCAGCGGCATACTCGCCCGCCCGATACTGGGCGCTGGCTTTCCACGCGGGGTCTTTAAATTGTTCGGCTGCCGCTGCCGGATCGCTGTCTAATAAGGCGGCGCCGCGTTGGTCTGGGGTTTGCCACAGGGCGTCGAATTCAACGGCATTGGCCTGCGGAGTTTGGCCCAGCAACAATAGTGGCAGTAAGAGACTGGGCAGCCAGCTGCGCCGAAAGCCGAGTAAGGCCAGTGGCAGTAGTAATAAGGCCAGCCAGCCGCCGGCGTCTTTCCATTGATCAAAGTGGCGATCTGATGATTTGCCGGGCGGGGCTTGGCTGTTCTCGGCCAAGCTCGCGGCGCCTAGGTTTAAGGCGCGAATATCGCTGTCGTCTAAGCTGAGCTCCCGATACTCGCCGCCACCGGCGCTAGCAAGGGCTTTCAATTCTTTGCTGCTCAGCGCGGGAACAATGATATTGCCACTACTATCTTTGGCAAAGCCGCCATCAGGTAGGGGAATGGGGGCGCCGTCGCGACTGCCAACAGCGAGCACAGAGAGCGTGTAAGGGCTGTCTTTGAGGAAGCTTTTTAAGCCTTTAAGTTGCGCTTTATTAACACCGTCAGTTATTAATAAAATTTTGCCATTACCGCCGCTTTGATCCAATAAGTCCTTGGCCTGTATTAGCCCTGCCAAGGGGTTGCTGCCGGTTTGCGGCATCATTCCGGGGTGTAGGCCGGGGATCAGCGTGAGCAAGGTGTTGACGTCGTCAGTAAGTGGGGCGACCACAAACGCGTCCGCAGCAAATACCACCAAGCCAGTTTGGCCGTCTTGCCGAAGCTGCAGTAGGTCTCGAAGTTTAAACCGGGCTTGGCGAATCCGCGACGGCTGAATATCTTCGGCGAGCATCGACGGTGATAAATCCAATACCACCACCAGGCCTTCATTGTTCTTGTAGAGCGGTGTGGGTGCTTGTTGCCATGCGGGGCCGAGCAGTGCCAGCCAAGCGAGTAGCGCCGCCAAGAGTAATAGCGCGATGGAGCGCGCCGGTTTGTCGCGGCGTTGACCGTCGAGCAAATAGGGCAGCAGACTAGGGTCAATATGCTTGTGCCAGGCCCCTTGTTGACGACTTTGACGGGCCAGAAGCAGCGCCGCAATGAGCAGCGGAATAATGGTCCACAGTAAGTCGGGACGAATCCAGTGCAGGCTGGGCAGGTTCATTGCGCGGCCTCATTGTTTGTGTCGGCGGCATTGCTGCGCACAGGCAGCACAGGCAAATTCCGGCCAAGGGCCAATAGTAGCCAAAGACCGCCGGCGGCCAATAGCGGCCAGTGCAAGAGCGAGCGCTCAGGCCTGAGCATTTCCTGTTCTTGCTCCACCGGTTCTAAGGCGGCAATGGCCGCATAAGCAGCTTGCAGTTCGGCAGGATTGCGAGCGCGGTAATAGGCGCCGCCGGTGGTGTCGGCAATGCTTTGTAAGGTGTCTTCGTCGAGATCGGCGGAGGGGTTAACGGTGCGGGCGCCAAAGTTGCTGCCGAAAATGCCCGGCACGCGCATCTCTGTGGCGCCAACGCCAATAGTGTAAATTTTAATTTTTTCAGCGGCGGCTAATTTGCTGGCTTCGAGGGGTTTTAAATTGCTGGCGGTGTCGGCGCCGTCAGTGAGCAAGACCACTACGCGGCTATTTTCTGGCCGCTCGCGCAGGCGTTTTATGGCAAAGCCAATCGCATCGCCAATGGCCGTTTGTTTACCGGCAAAGCCGACCTGAGCCTCGTTCATTAAGGTGTTAACCGTGTTTAGGTCGAAGGTTAGCGGCGACTGAATATAGGGTTGTGAGCCAAATAAAATCAGGCCGAGTTTATCGCCTTGACGCTGCTCCACAAATTGGTTTACAACGGCCTTTACCACCGTGAGGCGGGGTAGGGCCTCGTCTTGGATGATCATGTCTTCCTGGGACATTGAGCCAGAAATATCCACGGCGAGCATTAAATCGCGGCCATTGGTGGGCATGGCAACAGCGTCGCCAATCCAGATGGGTCTGGCGCAGGCGCCGAGCAGGGCCAGCCACAGCAAACTGAGGAGCAGTAAATGAAATTTATTGCCGCTGACGGCAGGGGTGTTTTGTTCGCCACTTAGGCTGCGCAGTTGGGCAAAAAACGGTACCCGCAGTGCGGCGCCGCTGGCGCGGTTCTGGGCTTTTGATAGCCAGCGCACCAGTATGGGCAGCGGTAGCAGAACAAATATCCATGGCCATTGAAACTCAAACATACTTGCTCCGGTGACGGCGAATCCACAGCCGCGCTTGCTCTAAAAGCTGCTGACGGTCTAGCGCAGGGCATTGACTTTGGTAGGCGGCGGCGACAAGTGCGTCGAGCGTGGTATTGGTAAACGCGGGCTTGGCGCCGCAGCTATTGAGCAAAAAATTCCGCCATTGCTCACCGCTTAGCCCCGCTATTGTAGGCGCAGACGAGCTTGCCGACTGACAGTGAATAGCCACTCGGCGTAATAGTTGGTTGAGTTGGCGAGCAAATTCGGCATCGTCGGCGATAGCCTGAATACGCGTTAATTCTAATTGGGCTGCGCGGCGGTAAGCACTGCGCTGGTGATAGCGCCGCCATAGCCAAAAACCAGTGGCAATGAGGCCAATGGCTAAAATCATTAACGCCCACCAGCCGGGCGCCCAGGGAAAGCTAGGCACCGCTGGCGGAAGATGGATATCCGCTAGCAGGTCTAGGGGGGTTGCGCCGCCTGGCGGCATTGTTGGGTTTGGCGTATTCATTTGCCCATCATGCCTCGCTGTAAAAGATCAAAAAACGGCGCGTCGGTTGTTAGGGCAATGTGATGAATACCGGCGCGGCGAAAGCTGGTCTTTAAGGCGACGTGGCGTGCTTCTCTGCGGTCGTGAAACTGTTTACGGATACCAGAGTTAAGCATCAGTTGCAGGCGCTCACGGCCATTGCTTACCGGGTACATGCCAGAGCTTGGCAGATTTTCTTCTAGTGGGTCGCTGATGGTAATCGCGATGACATCGTTGTGGCGTGCGATTAAATGCAGTTGCCGCTCGGCGTCTTGATCGAAACCGTTAAAGTCGCTGACCACGTAGACTGTTGAGCCGGGCCGAGTAATGCGCCGCAATTCTTCGAAGGCGGTGGCGAGGCTTTGCGGCGGTGCAATACTGTCGTCAGCGCTGGCTGCGGTGGCAGCCAGTTGCTGATTGTAGTCGACGGCGGTGTGAATGAAGTTCAATACCGCGCGGTGGCTGCGCCGAGGCCGAACTTCCCGGTGCCCGCTGTCGGTAAATACCAAGCCGCCAACCCGGTCGTTATTGTCTAGCCCCGCCCAGGCGAGGGTGGCGGCAACATGGCAGGCGAGTACCGATTTAAAACAGTGGCGACTGCCAAAGAACATGGCGTGGCGCTGGTCTAAGCAGAGCACTACTGGGCGCTCCTTTTCTTCTTCAAAAATCTTGGTGTGCGCTTTCGCGGTGCGGGCGGTGACTCGCCAGTCGATGTGGCGAATTTCATCGCCACCCTGATATTCGCGTACATGGTGAAAGGCAAGGCCGCGGCCTTTGACCGGCGAGGTGTGGCTGCCGCTCTGCTTGGCAAAATGCCGCCGCTTGGGGGTGGCGCGCAATTGCGCACCGGCAAAACGGGTGTGGATCAGTGTTTGTTGATCCACAATGGCGCCCCGTACTGGTGCGTTAAAATTGCCCCGTGGCAAGCCGCTCATGCCACCGGCACCACCTGCAAGAGGCGGTCGATAATGTGGTCTTTGCGAATGCCGTCGGCCTCGGCTGCAAAGCTGAGAATTAGGCGATGGCGCAACACGTCGTGGGCAATAGCTTGGACGTCGTCGGGGCTGACGTAGTCGCGGTCGTTGAGCCAAGCGTGGGCGCGAGCGCAGCGGTCGAGGGCAATGGTGGCGCGGGGGCTGGCGCCCACTTCTAGCCAGCTCGCCAATTCCGTGTCGAGGCGAGCGGGTTCGCGGCTGGCAATCACCAGCTGCACTATGTATTCCTCAACGGCTTCGGCCATGTGCAAGTTGAGAATTTGTTCCCGCGCTGCGAATAAGATGTCTTGGCTCAGTGGCGCGGGCTGGTGAATCTCACCCTTGGCTTCGGCGCGCACCCGGCGCAGGATTTCCAACTCCGCCGCGGCGTCGGGGTAGGCGACATTGACGTGCATTAAGAAGCGGTCGAGTTGGGCTTCAGGCAGGGGGTAGGTGCCTTCTTGCTCTAAGGGGTTTTGGGTCGCCATAACCAAGAACAGCGGTGGGAGTTGCAGTGTGTTGCTGCCCACGCTGACTTGGCGTTCGGCCATGGCTTCGAGTAGCGCCGACTGCACTTTGGCGGGGGCGCGGTTAATTTCGTCAGCCAATACTAAATTATGAAAAACTGGGCCGGGCTGAAATTCAAAGACGCCGGTCTCTGGCCGGTAAATATCGCTACCGGTGACATCGCCAGGAAGTAAGTCGGGGGTGAACTGAATACGTTGAAAACTCGCGGCAATGCCGTCTGACAAAGTTTTTATTGCCTTGGTCTTGGCTAAGCCAGGTGCACCTTCGACCAGTAAATGGCCGTCGGCCAAGAGGGCGATGAGCAGGCGGTCGACTAGGCTTTGCTGGCCGATAATCTGCGAAGTCAGCCAGTTGCGTAACTGGCCAATAGCGTTTTTTTCCGTCATTGCGGGCGGTCCCTTAGCAAGCGAGTGTGGTGTTGCCGATATGTGACACTAGAAATGGGGATTTGATCGCTTATTTCAAGACCAAATTGGGATTAAGTCTCATTAGCCTGGCGCTGCATGGCGTGATCCAGTTGAGAAAAGGACGCCTCCAAGCAGCGGCGATAAAGCGCTGGGTCTTCTAGGGTTTTGGGGCTGCTAAGGACTGATAGGTTAAGGACGCCGTTGTAACTCATGGCAACATGAAATAAGCCGACGTGATCGATGATTAAGCCAAGGCCAAGCATGTCGACAAGTTTGGCGTCATTAAAGTACAGCGGTATGGGTGGTCCAGGGACATTGCTGATAAAGGTGCAGGCAGGCAAGGGAAGACCGCCAGGCCAGTAGGCGAGGGCCGACAGGGCGCGCAGCGCCGCCGCTTCCAGGCTGCTGGGCAGCACGCGAAAAATATTGCTCAAGCTATTGCGGCCAATATTGTCATTGCGCTTTTTGGCCGAGGTGGCGGCGTCGCGTACCGCCACTAAACGTTGCAGCGGATCTTCGATGTCGGTGCGCAGATTGCTAATCAGCATGCTGATGGCATTGCCGCAGTTGTTGAGATCTTTGCTGCGCACGTTCACTGGAACAAGGGATGCCAGCGGGTTATCTGGTAGCGCATTGCGTTGAATGAGGTAGCTGCGCAGCGCGCCGCCGACAATGCAGAGAATGACATGGTTCACAGTGGTGCGTGGGAAAGCACGGCGAATGGCGCGCAGGCGTGAAAAGTCGAAGCGCACCACAAACACCTGACGCTGGGCGTCGATGCGGGTATTAAATGGCGATTTCTGCCAACTGACCCCAGGTGTGTGGTCGCTGCCGTGTTCTTGTATTCCTTGACGGAGCTTGGGTAAAAGTTGACGAGCTTGGCGAAACAGTTGCAGCGGCTTATGCAGATTATTCTTATACGCATTAAGGCTTACCGTCCACTGGGATGGTGGGGTTTCACCGGTCCAGGTGTCGGGGCGTGCGCCGGGTTTAAACGCAAGCGGTTCTATGCCGTGCAGCGCGGCGAGGATGTCGGTGCCGGAGACGCCATCCAAGGCGGCGTGATGCACTTTCATATAAATGCCAAAGCTACCTTTGCTGTAATTTGTTAGTCGGCCTAAGCCGTGAATCACATGGGCTTCCCACAACGGGCGGCTCATGTCCATTGGCTGGGCGTGGAGTGTGGTAATAAGGGTGTGGAAATTCGCTTCGCTACTTTTGGCGGTTAACTCGTGGCTGTGGATATGATTATCGAGATTGAAGGTTTCATCTTCAAGCCAATACGGTTGATCAAGATTGTAGGGGACGGTTAGCAGGCGGCGTCGAAATACCGGCGATACCGATAGGCGTTGTTCAATGGTATTGCGGACTTCCTGTAGGAGAAATTTTTTGTGCTTGGTGGTTTGCGGGGTGTATACCATGAGCGCGGCAATATGCATGGGGGCATGCTGACGTTCATTATGGGCGAAGAGGGCATCGAGACCATTGAGTTGCTGCATTGAGAATCCATCCATTATTGTGTGCAAGCACGCCTTGTTATTGCGCGGTGCGCAGGCGTTGGTCGCCAGAATACAGGCAGAAAGTGACGGTGCTGTTGCGCTGCAAACGCTGGACTGGCTGTCATTAACATTAGTCCTTAAATGACAGCAATAACTGGGCCACTTTCAATGTGATCTGGCACTAAAGTTTGGTGGCTAATGACGCGTATGCAGACGTCGGCCGTGAGCGCGCGCTGTTCAAGTTTGGCGGCGCGCTCCCGACCGGCCCTGCTGGCGCGGTAGAGGTGGGGGGTCATGATTAGCAGTTGTTCAAATAACTCGGCGCTGAGTATTGGCGTGCTAAAGCTAAGCGCGGTTTCGCTGCTCTGCTGCCACTGTGCGTTGATGCCTGCAGCCAAGCTTGCTGGGGGCGAACGCCTGATCTCGTCGTAAATTTGCTGGCGCAGCTCGATCAAATGCTCGGGGCCGGGGTCGACCATAATAATATGACCGCCAGGCTTAACGACTCGCTGAAACTCGCTAAACACGGGAAAGCCAAAGGTGCAGAGCAGGATATCTTGGCTGTTGTCGGGCAGTGGAATTTGTCGGTTGCTCGCCACCAGTCCATTGATACCCGCATTGCGAATGCGGGCGGCGCGCACCGCCCATTTGGAAATGTCTAAGCCGGTGGCGGTGAGCGCAAGTTCAGCTTGGGCGGCGAGCAAGCTGTTGCAAACCGTGTTGAGGTAATAGCCCTCGCCGCAGCCAGCGTCGAGAATGGCAAGGTCATTACGGCCTTTGCATAAATCGGCAACCGTCGTGGCGAGTGCTTGGGCAAGGGGGGCGTAGGCGCCGCTATCCAGAAATTGACGGCGGGCCTGAATCATTATTTGACTGTCGCCGGGGTCTAGGGATTTTTTGTTCTGTACCGGCAGTAAATTAACATAGCCCTGCTTGGCAATATCGAAGCAGTGATTATTGCTGCAGCGCCAAGTTTTACCGTCGCGGTGTAATGGATATTGCTCTAAGGGGCAGAGCATGTGTTCTAGGGCGAGCAGGGGCATGGCTGGTCCAAGTTGAGGTGAGGTGGCAGAACAAACGCAGCGGGCTAACCCCAGCCGCTTGTTCGCTATTATGTCACTTTGCCGAGGTCGATGAGGTGATTTTTCTTAATCGGCCGCGACGGCGCGGGTTTGGCACCAGGCACGGAGGGCATCGAGCTGCTCGCTCATGGTCACTGATAGGGGTACGGTTGCGTCGATTTCGGCAATGATATGGGCGGTGCACAGCTCTTCATTGCGGGCCTTGGCGGAGTAACGAGCGGCGACAATTGCCTGTTCTATTTCGGCGCCGGTAAAACCAGCGCTGGCGGCGCTGAGCTCGGCGCAGCGGAAATTGGCCAAGGGGTAGCTGCGCTTTTCAAGGTGAATGGCAAAGATCTGTTGGCGGACTTGCTCCGAGGGTAGGTCGACAAAGAACACCTCGTCGAGACGGCCTTTGCGTATTAATTCAGGTGGCAGGCGCTGAATATTATTGGCGGTGGCAACAATAAATACGGCGTGTTGGCGTTCTGCCATCCAAGTGAGGAGAGTGGCTAAAATCCGCTTGGAGGTGCCGCCGTCGTGGTCATCGCTGCCAATGCCTTTTTCAATTTCGTCTATCCACAATACGCAGGGCGCCATGGTTTCGGCCAGTGTTAAGGCCTCGCGAACATTGCGTTCAGACTCGCCAAAAAATTTATTGTAGAGCGCCCCCATGTCCATGCGTAATAGCGGCATGCCCCATAAGCCGGCGACCGCCTTAGCGGCCAGACTTTTGCCGCCGCCCTGCACGCCCACCATCATAATGCCCTTGGGGGAGTCGGCGCCGCCCTGCTGAAAGGCCTGTTCGCGTTTGCCCAGCCAGTCCTTCAGCTTGCTTAAGCCGCCGACATTGGCAAAGTTTTCGGTGTCGTATTCAAAACTGAGCACACCGTCCATGTCGAGTAGCTCGAATTTGGCCTTATTGACGCTGCTAAGGTCGGAATGGGTAATGGCGCCGTCTTGAATAATGGCACCGCGAGCGAGCTTGCGGGCGTCTTCCAAGGGCAGCCCGCGCAAATTGTTGATCAGCTTGTCTAGCGCGTCGCGGTCGGTTTTAACTTTGCGGCCGGTGGTGTTACTGAAGTTTTGTGCTTCTTTGTAAATGGCGGCGCGGAGCTTGTGGTCCTCGGGCATCGACAGGTTAAAGCGGGCGCTGTGACGTTTGAATTCGCTGGGAATATTGAAGGCGTGGCTGATAAACACCAAGCTCTTGCCACTGTCTTCGGCTTGCATGGCAATTTCTTTGATTAAGCGAATATTGCGAGGCTCGTCGCTGAGGTAGGGGTGAAAGTCACACAGGGCGTATAGCCCGGCACTGTCGGTGCTGCGAATATGTTTTAGCGCGGCCTCGGGTTCGGCGGTGAGCGGCTGATTGGGCGCCAGATCAAAATCGGCGCGGCGTAGGCCGTCGGTCACCGACCACGAGAACACCGGCAGGCCCTGCTGAATACCGAGCTTAGTCAGCAGCGACAGGGCGCGGCGCTCCTCCCAGGTTTCAATGATAATTACGGGGATTCGTGATTCGATAATTAGGCGGAGATCGTGACTGTCATTCATGCCTGCGAGCTACTCCCTTAGCTATTGGTGTACTGAGTCTAATACTGGGCTTGCGGTTTTAGTGCTGCAGAGGGTGGCCGCCTTTAACTCGTCAAACGACGCCTGCAGGCACTCGGAATAAAATTCGGGGTCTGGCAGCATTTTACGGCAAGCGGTAAAGGAAATAGAAATACTGCCCACTTTATTCAGCACTGAGCTGTAAACAATGTGAAATAGCCCAACATTGGGTAATAATGGGCCGAAATTCATGCCGTCGACCAACTTAGCACCGCAAAAATACAATTGCTGATTGGGTCCAGGTACATTGGTGACCACGGTATTGAAGATCACCGCAGATTCGGTCAGGCCGGTGGACGCAGCTGCGCGCAAGGCCAGCGATAAAACGCCGCCGGGCAAGACCTCGGTCACATTGACCGCAACGCGGGGGCCGAGGGCTTCGGCATAGGCTTTGCTGCTCATGGAGGCGTCGTGAATTGCCGCCAGTCGCTCCTTGGGATCGGCGATATTGGAATGCAGTGAGACCGTCATAAAGCCCACCATATTACCGCCGCCACTGCGCTCTGCATCGCTGCGAACATCAATAGGGCAGCCGCTCACGAGGGTCTTTTCGGGCAGGGCTTGTTTGGCGTGTAGGTATTTGCGCAGGGCGCCGGAAACCACGCAGAGCATGGTGTCGTTAATGGTGGCGCCAGGTACGGTGTTTTTTATGGCGCGCAGCTCTTCAAAGGCGAAGGGCACGGCGTCGCAAACTCGGTGGGGGGATATTTTGCCCTGAAATAAGGTTTTTTGTTTGTCGTCGAGGCTGACAAAATCCTGCTCTTTTTTACCTCGGCGAATGCGCTGCCAAGCGGGAATTAAACTGCCAGCGAGGTCAAAAAATTGCTTGGGTTTTTTTAAATTATTGCCCACGGCGCGACTTAGCATATGCCAGTTATTGTATTGCTGTACGACCCGTTGTGGCGCTGTGCCAGCATCGCCAACATCTGGGCTAAGGTCGTGAATCATGGGAATAAACTGAGCGCCACTGGCGCCGTCCATGGCGGCGTGGTGAATTTTAATCATCACCGCAAAGCAGTTCTTAGGCAGGCCGCGAACGCTGTCGAGGCCTTCAATGACATACATCTCCCATAGTGGTTTGCTCAAGTCCATGGGGCGGGAGTGGATGCGTGAGGCCAGAATGCAGAGTTGGCGCCAGTCTCCGGGCTTGGGCAGGGCGATATGATGAATATGACTTTCGATGTCGAGGTTTTCGATGTCCTCCCAGTAGGGTTGGTCAAGACCAAGGGGAACCCTGCGCAGTCGGCGCTTAAATATCGGTGAGCGGTGGGCGCGGCTTTCGATTAACTGCAAAATTTGTTTGAAGCGGATAATACCGTCGGCGCATGTGGATTGATCGTAAATACTGAGGGCACCGATATGCTGTGGTATACCAGTGGCCTCAGTGTGAATGAACATGGCGTCCTGACCAGAGAGCTGCTGCATATTATTCTCACTTTGTGTTGGTGGTCTTCAGGCTATAAGAGTCTGTTAGCGCAGGCAATCATTCTTCTGCGGTAGGGGTTATGCGGCGCTCGCGCTGCTGCATCAGCCACAAGTGGGCGTATTGGCCTTGCTGGGCCAATAGCGACGCGTGATTGCCCTGCTCAACAATCTCACCTTGATCAAGTACTAAAATATGGTCGGCATCGACTACCGTTGATAGGCGGTGGGCGATTACCAGCATGGTGTGCTCTCGCGCAATATCTTTTATCGCTTCTAAAATAAGCCGTTCCGAGGCGCTGTCTAATGACGAGGTGGCCTCGTCAAAAATCATGATAGGGGATTTCTTGAGCAGGGCTCTGGCAATGGCGACACGCTGTTTTTCGCCGCCCGACAGTTTTAAACCGCGTTCACCCACCAAGGTGTCTACGCCTTTGGGCAAACGCGCGATGAAGTCGCTGAGGTGGGCCATGCGAATGGCCTCGTAAATATCTTCGTCACTGGCGTCGATGCGGCCGTAGCGAATATTTTCAAGTATCGACATATTAAACAGTACCGTGTCCTGGGGGACGATACCGAGCGCGCTACGCAAGGATGCTTGACTGACCGCGGTGATGTCTTGACCGTCAATGAGGATTCGCCCGCTGCTGGCGTCGTAAAAGCGAAACAATAATTTAAGTAGGGTAGATTTGCCTGCGCCGCTGCTGCCAACAATAGCGAGCTTTTGTTTTGCGGCAACCGTAAAGCTGATGTTGTTTAAAATGGGGCGGTTGCTGTGATACTGAAAATTGAGGTCTTGTACTTCAATGCAGCCGTCCTTTAACGCCAGCGTTGGGGCTTGCGCGGCGTCATTAATCGTGGGCCGCTGACGAAGCAGAGCAAACATGGCTTCAATATTGGCCATAGAGCCTTTCATTTCACGGTAAACAAAGCCGAGAAAATTAAGCGGCATAAATATCTGCATCATAAAGGCATTGATCAGTACAAAGTCACCGAGGGTCATTTTCTCGGCCAGCACTTGGTTAGCGGCGAGAATCATGGCTGCGGTCATGGCAGCGGCGATAATAAAGGCCTGGCCAGCGTTAAGGGCGAACAGACTCAAACGATTTAGGCGACGGGCTAATTGCCAGCTGGCCAGTTCTTCGTCGTAGCGCTGGGCTTCGTAGTGTTCGTTGCCAAAGTATTTGACGGTTTCAAAATTGAGCAGACTGTCTACCGCGCGGCTGCTGCTGCGGGATTCCGCCTCGTTGGCGCGACGAATATGGGCCGTGCGGCGTTCGGTGGCGTAAATGGAGAAGGCCACATAGCAAATAACGGCAATGAGCACGATTAGCGCAAACCAAATACTGTAGCGCCAGCCGAGCAATACCACTACCAAGCCAATTTCAATAAAGGTGGGCACAATATTGAAAACCATAAAACGCAGTAAAAAATTAATGCCGTTGGTGCCGCGCTCAATGTCGCGGGACAGGCCGCCAGTGCGCCGATTAAGGTGAAAATCTAAATCTAATGAGTGCAAATGTTTGAACACGGTGAGGCCGATATTGCGCATAGCGCTCTCGGTCACCCGGCCAAAAATAGTGTCGCGTACCTCGCCAAACAGCACATTGGCAAAACGCAATGCCCCATAGGCGATTAGCAGCGCCAAGGGCAAGACAACAATGGCGGGCTGATCTTGGCTGTCGAGCTGATCGACGATATGTTTGAGTATAAATGGTAGGCCGACACTGGCAACCTTGGCTGCGACCAGGCAGAGCAGGGCAATACCGATACGTTGACGAAAGGCCAGCAAATAGGGAATGAGCTCTTTCAGGGTTTTCCAATTAACGTCTTGTTCGGGATTAAAACTGGTGCCGTGGCGCATAAGGAGTTTCTTTTGTAAGGCGTTGTAGTGAGCGCCTAGTGAATAATGTCGTTGGGGAAACGATGGGGTTCTAGCTCAACGCCCTCAACGCGATTGCCGAGGGTTATCACTTGGCCTTTATAACGCTCATGACCAGTGGCGGTAAATTCAAAAATATAACGGCGCCACAGTTTGATTTGGCCACTGGTGTCACGTTTGCACCACACCGCGCGGAGGGCGACATGGCCATCTAATAACTGCAGCTGCTGTTGCTCTAGGTGCTTTCGGGTGGCGCGCAGCGCGAGTTCGCGGGTGCCTTGGGCGCGCCAAAAATAAGCGAGCAAACCAAAAAAGCAAAAACTTAGGGTGAGATCGCCAAGGTCAAACATGTGGTGCCCCCTGAGGGGCGTGGGGCATTAAAATATCCATGCAATAAGCAGCCATAACACCAAAAAAAAGCCAAAGAAGCCGCTGAGCATAAACTGCAGCTCGCCCAACAAGCCGTCGCCAGCGGCCACGGCAAAAATAACAAGGGTGACGACAGTGGTAAAAAATGCCACGACGGCGGCGTCTTTCAAACCGATCCCGGCGCTGAAATGCTGGTCGACAAAGCTGCCTAGCAAGGGAAGGAATAGCATCAGCGCGACACCGAGTAGGGCGACAATGACCAATGACGCTACCGCGATTTTAAGGGCTTGGCGGTCGTCGCCCGAGTTGTGCTCACTCATGCAGTTAGATCCTTATCAGGCCTTAAGCCTGCGCGGCCTTGACCAGCTCGCGAAACACCTCTGGACGTGGCATTCCCGCCGCTTGAATTTCTGGGCTATCGCCGGCGGTGTAAATTGATACGGTACCTACTTTGAATAAACGGTTAAAAAAGGACTGATTAATTTTAACGGTGCGAATACCGCTGACCGATAGCTCGGTGCGCGCTTTGCTCAGCAGGCCTTGTTCCAATACCACTTCATTGCCGTTAATTTCCAATTTGGTCGACTTACACCGTAAATACCAAACCATCAGGATAAGTATGCCGATGGCCGCCGGAATAAGGATGACGGCAAGGATGAACCCGAGGGGCTTGTTGCGAAACATGGCGGGGTGTTCAGCGTATTGACTTGTCACCAGTGGCTACTCTCTTTATGGGAATGTGGGTGGGAGTTTGTCTTATTCTACACCGAATGGCCGAGCCTGCATTGACCTTGCTGATTTTTGCTCGGGCATCTGGCTTAAGGCGGTGCCAGAATTATTGCGGTGCGGCAATAACAGCTTGACCATAGCGCTGAATAAATTCTAGCGGCATCCGTCTAGGTTTACCGTTGCTCATGCGAATAGAAACCAGTTGCCAGGTGGCTCGCAATAGGGTTTTACCGTCGATTTTACGCTGCAATTGGAACTGTCGCTCCATAATAAGTTTGCCGTCACCGGCGGTCAGCCAGGTTCCCATGACACATTCCTGGCCAACATAGGCCGATAAAATATAGTCGTAATCGGCACGGCGAATCACCATGGCGGCATCAAGCCTGCGGTAATCCTCGAGATTAAGACCCAGTGCCAAAGAGTGGCTCCAGCCTGCTTGCTGGCACCAATTGACATAAACCGCGTTATTAACATGGCCAATGCCGTCGATATGGCTACTATCAACGCTAAAGTCCATGGTGAATGGCGTGGGTCTGTCCCAGTTAGGGGCTTGCGGCATAAGGCTGTTGTCCCAAATAAAACATCTATTATTCCTGACTGGCGAGCAAAGGGCGATTCTAGTTTTGACCAGCTACATTCGCCGCAAATTTGGATGCATGGGTTTCATTACGGATTGTGATGGAATTTACGCCGTTTTGGTCTTGCTCTTCGGTTTTCCCTTACTTAATTAATCTGAAAATCTTGTTCTACTGCACACAGCACGCTCAGAACGCTGTAATATATAAATACTCTGCTGCAGAGTTAAAACTGGGTGATCGGACGTGTTTTCTAAAATGGGTTCCACCATTTTATTTAAACTAATTAACGGAGTATTTAGTATGAAGTGCTTTTCAGGAAAAACCCTTCTTGCAGTGAGCTTTGGCGCCAGTTTGGCGCTGACCGCTTGCGGTGGCGGCGGTGGCGGTAGTAGCAGTAAGTCTGGCGAGACAACGTCAGAGGCAGAGCAGCCGGTTACCTCAAGTTATTCTGAGGTTGAAGGCCCACTTGATGTGGTTCAGCAGCCTTTATCTGAGCAAGTCGTCACTCAGTTGGCCGGAGCGGCGGCAGGCACCCCGCTGGAAGGTGCAATTAATTGCGTTGGTGGTTTTGTTGTGACTGACGTTTTGGATGTTTTAGATTCAGTGCTTGTGCAAGTAGACCCTGCGAGCCTGCAAGATCCCGCCGCGTTGCTGGCGACTTCAGCTGCAGGGCTGCAGACCTCAGTAACTGAGTTGGCTACCGACCTTCCTGCGGCATTGGCTTCCTTAACGGGCGCTAGTTGTACTGGAGACAGCGCCGGTGACAGTGGTAGCAACCCGTTGGCAGGCACACCATTAGCCCCCCTCGGCGATGCGCTGGCGCCCGTGTTTGCCGCCGCCAATGGCGGTGGTAGCAGCGGCGGTGATGCACCTAGTGCGGCCGCATTGATGCAGCAATTGAGCGCGGCTTTCAGTGAGGGGCTCGCGACCGTCATGGCGCAAGATCAAGTGGCTGATGCACCCATCTTAGGTGGTTTGTTGGTTACGCTTAATCAGGCATTTAGCGATCTTGCGGTTACCGTTGCAGCGGTAGAATCCATGGACCCCGACACCACCGGCGCTGCGGTCGCTAGCACGGTGAATAATTTACTGGACAATGTCTTAACCGAGGTCGTGCCCATTGCCTTTATTGAAGAGCAGGCGGGACAGGGGCCGGTGCTCAGTAGTCAAATTGAAGCGGCAGTGGCAAGTCTAACGGGGCTGCTCGGCGGAGACCTTAGCGGCTTAACAGCAGGGGACTTTACGACTTTGTTTGGTGCGGGTGCCGGAGATCTCTTTGCGCCGCTGAGCGATACTGTGCTCGGTGGTTTACAGAGCGCAATTACGGGCGCATTAGCCGGTGGCGGTTCTTCGGGCACAACTGGTACGCCACTTGACGCTGTTTTAGATCAATTGGCGCCCATTCAAGCCGCATTGTCTGCGCAGGACGGCAGTGGCCTTACTGGTACGCCATTAGATGTGTTGCTGGCACCGGTCGCCTCGGCGCTGCAGGGTGGTGGGGCCTGCCCGTTGGCAACGACACCACTCGCTGCCGTTTGCGATGTGGTCGGTGATTTGCAAGCAGCGCTGACGTTAAACCCCAGTGCCGATCCATTGGCGGTATTGCAGGGTTTACTAGAATCGATACTGGGCATTTTTTCAAACAGATGACCCGTCGGTAGCGCGTTCTTATGCGGCCTACGGGCCGCTTTTTAGTTTAAGGCAGCGTTAAATAATTTGGCGCCCTCTTCGACAACAATCGCGTGACGCAGCGCTAAGGCCAGCTGGTCCCGGTCACGCAGCTTTCTAAAACCAAGCAATCTCGCGCTCGGATTCCGGCATTGCTGATATTGAGTAAGCCTAGGGGGGCGTGTTCATAAATATCGACGCCAGCGTCGTAAAACACGATATCGGGCCGGGCAAACGCAGTGTCTGGTTCAGGCCCGCGTTCACAATATCTAATATTCCTGGTTGCCGCGGCTGGCGGCAACATTGAGAGCGAGGTCGCTATGGGCTTTGCGAACAGGAAAGTTCTTCTCGCAGTGCGCTGAGGAGGTAAATACCGCGGTATTGCTCTGCAAAATACGGGCTGCGCCATCGCCTTGATGTGTTGGTGAACATCGCCGTCAACGATGAGGATGCGCTGGACTTTTTGCTGCGCCACGAGGGTGCACGCCGTCACCGCAAGGTCATTAAAGATGCAAAACTCTGAGGCAAAGTCGTAGTGGGCGTGGTGGGTGCCGCCAGCGAGGTGGCAGGTCATGCTGTATTTCAGCGCCAATAGAGCGGTGAGTAAAGAGCCATTCGGTGAATTTAAGCTGCGCTGGCGTAGGCTCTCGCTTCACGGCAAGCCCATGCGCCGATTGGCGCTACAAAAGGCTGGGGCCAGTGGGCAGGCGCTAAGACCTCGCTGCGTACCTGTCCTGGTCGGCGGGTGTTGGCTTGTGTGGCAGCGCCAATTTTACGCAAGTGTTTAAATAATAAAGAAAAATTCTGCATCGGAAAGCGGTGGTCAGTATCAAGCGACTAGCTGTAGAAGGGATTGCTGACCAGCGGTAAGTGTACGTTCAAACGGGGCCTCCTCAGCCGTGGTGGGGGAATTAATTATTACCTTTACGCGCCTCGCAATGGGTTTTACTAGGCCATGTAATAGCTTGAATTAGCTTACAATTTGCATCCATTGCGAACTAGTAACATAATCCGCTCAGCTGTATTGACTTGGGCACGATTTGTGCCCGCAAACATAATCGTTCGGCAGGGCTGTTAGCACTTAAATTAAAGGGCTTAAGAACAGTGCTTTTGCATCCGGAAACCACGAGAAATTGAATGCGCGAGCACTACGGAATTACAATAACAAGTTATAGTGGTGCCAGGCACTATACCGTAACGCAGTTGATGCGCCGATTTATGGCGGGCATTGCGATATTTATCGCTACGTGCTTTTTGGGCGGCTTTCTGGCGATTTATTTTCTTTCGTACCAGTTGAATAGCTTGAATGGCGAAGTGCTTGAACTGCAAGAATACCAGGCGCTGGTAAAAGAGAAAAATGAGAGCTTGCTGCGACAACAAAAGTTATTGCAGGCTACGGTAGAAGAAAAAGTCGCCGCCTTGTCTGTGATGAGCGATGAATTAGGCACTATCGAAACCATGATCGGTTTGAGCCCCGAACCCGAAACAGCGCTTTACCAGCGCCTAGACACGGCAAGTCAAACCGCCTCCGAAAAACGCTTTATGCTTAGCACCATTCCCAGTGGCTACCCCCTTGCCGAAGCGTATGTCACCAGCCGATTCGGTATGCGTAATCACCCAGTGCTTGGCCGCATGGCTTTGCACGGTGGCGCGGATTTACGTGCGAGTATCGGCACGCCGGTTTACGCGACCGCCGACGGCGTGGTGGAGTGGGCTGGCATGAACGACAGTGGCTTTGGCCGCTTAGTGAAATTGGATCACAATTTTGGTTTTACCACCCTGTACGGTCATCTCAACAAAACTGCGGTTAGCATTGGCGACTATGTCAGGCAGGGCGATTTATTGGGTTACAGCGGTAATACCGGCATGTCCAGTGCACCTCACCTGCATTATGAGGTACGGCATTTGCACCGGCGTCTAGCGCCGGGCCCGTTTATGGAGTGGTCTTGGGAAAATTACGACGTACTTTTTACGCGCGAGGGGAAAATAAAATGGGATTCACTGGCAAAAACGCTAAGAAAACAGACGGTAGCCCCAGAACGACGGTGGTCGCAGCTGGCACCACCTTTGTCGGCGACGTCAAGCTAACCGATAACTTCCATCTCGACGGGACCATGGAGGGTCAGTTGAACTCCGATGGTGATGTGACGATTGGCAGCAGTGGTCGCTATACCGGCGATGTTAGTGCCAAGCGAGTATTGGTCAGCGGCATTCTTGACGGCAAGGTTGATGCTGATCGTTTGGAAATTGTTGCTTCAGGTCAGGTCAGTGGCGAAATTAAAGTGCGGGAGCTGGTGATCGAATCGGGCGGTCAATTCATTGGCGCTAGCCAAGTCAAAAAGCACGACGCACCGCAACTTCGATCCGTTGATGAGTCACCGTCCACAAACGCCGACGCAGATGCCAGTACCAGCGATTGGGAAAATAAAACCGCCTAATAACGGCGGCTTTATTGGTGGACGCCCCTACATTGATGTTGAATTGCGGCCGGGTGAAATTTAAGGTCGTTTCTCATCACTATACGCCGTAAAATACCTCGTTTTAGTGCGGACAAGCCCTTATGAACACCGAACAAGCCCTTATGCAGCGCAGTGACTCTAAATGCGAACTTTGTTCTTCTGCTGAGCATTTGGCGGTGTTTCCGGTAGCGCCCTATGGCGATGACGACGCTGAGCGCTGCGTGATGAGCTGTCAGGCATGTCGAGAGCAACTGGCTGACGGCAGCGAGCTAGACGTGAATCGCTGGCACAGCCTGAATGACACCGCGTGGAGCCCGATTCCCCCCGTACAAGTATTGTCGTATCGTCTGTTAGCGCGCCTGAGTGAGCACGCGTGGGCGCAGGACCTTCGGGAAATGGTCTATCTTGACGACGAGGTCAAAGAATGGGCTGTTGCGACCGAGCTTACGGCCAGCGATGATCGCGAGCCATGTCGAGATAGCAATGGCGTTCAGCTGGCTGCGGGAGATTCGGTGGTGCTCATTAAAGACTTAGATGTGAAGGGCACTAGCTTTGTTGGCAAGCGTGGAACCTCCGTGCGTAATATCTCCCTGACGAATAACCCCGAGCATATTGAAGGCCGGATAAACGGTACGCGCATTGTGATTATCAGTGCCTTCGTTAAGAAAACCAATTAAGCTTTGTCCGTACTCACTGTGAATCTAGCGCTGATCGCCTAATTTGGCGTGGCCGATTACAATGGCCTAACGGCGCTGATTTTCAGCTATTCTTAAATGGTCTTGATCCAGACCCCAAAAAGGGCGCAATGAAAACACCCAAACGTATCCAGCCGCTGATTGACGACGGCATTGTTGACGAAGTGCTGCGGCCTTTAATGAGCGGTAAAGAAGCCTCCGTCTATGTGGTGCGCTGTGGCGAAGAAATTCGCTGTGCCAAAGTGTACAAAGAAGCTGCTCAGCGCAGCTTTAAGCAAGCGGTGCTTTACCAAGAAGGCCGTAAAGTGCGCAATAGCCGCCGCGCCAGAGCAATGGAGAAAGGCTCTAAGTTTGGTCGCAAGCAGCAGGAAGACGCCTGGCATAACGCCGAGGTTGATGCGCTCTATCGCCTAGCTAAAGCCGGGGTGCGAGTGCCGCAGCCCTATGGCTGTTTTGACGGCGTACTACTGATGGAGCTGGTTACCGACGAGGAGGGTGGCGTAGCGCCACGCTTGAACGATGTGTCGATGCCCGCGGAACAGGCCAGAGAAGATCATGCGGTGGTCATGTACTACGTAAAACTGATGCTTTGCGCAGGACTGGTCCACGGCGATTTGTCTGAGTTTAATGTGTTGGTTGACGAATACGGGCCAGTGATAATCGACCTGCCCCAAGCCGTTGACGCTGCGGGCAATAATAATGCCCACAGTATGTTGACGAGAGACGTCAATAATATGACCGAATACTACGGTCAATACGCCCCCGAATTATTGCAAACCCGCTACGCAGATGAAATTTGGGCCCTGTATGAAGAGGGTGAGCTCAATGAAGACACCGAGTTGACGGGCGTGTTTGAAGACAGAGGCGAAGCAGCCGATGTTGACGCCGTCTTAATGGAAATTAAAGCGGTCATGGCCGAAGAGGCTGAGCGCCGTGAGCGGATTCGCGAGGCGAATGAAGAGGATTAACGCGCAAGTGGCGCTTCATGATCGTGTAACACGCAGAACTTCATTGAAAGTGGTAATCCCTGCTTTGATTTTATCGTAGCCATCTGACTGGAGGCTGCGGCTGTGTTTTCGAGCCGACTTAATTAATTCAGATTTTGGTTGTTGTGCATGAATGAGTTTACGTAGCTCGTCATCAATCAAAACGACTTCATGCTTCTGTGGAGTATCCGGGGCGTCCGTTCATAAGCTAATCCGCTGAAGGTAATTAGCTTATGATCAGCCCCTGGGTGATTCAGTTCTATACCGTGACTAGCTGTTGGCCTCCTCCTTACAGGTGTATTTATTGTTTGGAGCCGTCAGAAGCAAATTCATTATAATTTAACAATTAGCTTACCTGTATTTTTCCCAGCATAAAGCATTTTCAAAGCAGAGGGCGCAGAATCAAATCCTTCCACAATGTGCTCTTTAAACCTTATATCTCCATTGCCGATATGTTTTCCTAGGTATTCGGCAGCTTCTGTAGCTCTGTGCATAAAGCTAGAAATCAAAAAACCTTGCATTTTCGCCTCACGGATTAGCAGCATCCAGTGATTTTTTATAGGAATGGATGGAGTTTCGCCAGTGTCATACCCAGAAACGGCGCCACAGGAAACTATTCGAGCCTTATTCGCAAGATTAGCAAGAGCAGAATCTAGGGTCGCACCGCCGACATTGTCAAAATATATGTCAATGCCTTCAGGAAAAGTTGCCGCTAATTTTTTATCTAAGTCATCACATTTTTTGTAATTAATGGCTAAATCGTAACCGCACTCACTCACAAGCCAATCACACTTCTCATCGGAACCGGCCAAACCAACAACATAGCATCCGGAAAGTTTTGCAATTTGTCCTGCTATCGACCCTACTGCGCCAGCAGCACCGGAAACCAAAACACTCTCACCACTTTTGGGGCATCCAATATCTAGCATCCCAAAGTATGCGGTGTAACCCGTAGGCCCTAAAGCGCCTAAATAATAACTTAACGGAATTTCATGTGTCTTGGGTAGCAGCTGACAAAATCCATCTCCACACGAAACGCTGTAATCTTCCCAAGAATTCATCCCCATGACATGTCTTCCAACTGGAAAGTCGGGGTTGTTAGATTTGACAATTTTAGCAAGAGTTACACTTCGCATTGGTTGGCCAAGAATAAGCGGCTCAAGATAATTAGGGCCTTCGTTCATCCATGTCCGCATCGATGCGTCAAGTGAAAAATACAAGTTTTGTAATAAAATTTGCCCGTCATGTATATCTGGCACTTCTGTTGTTACTATTTTAAAACAACTTTCGTCAACGGCGTCTGTAGGGCGCTTAACAAACAACCATTGGCGATTACTAATATTACTCATTTACGGCACCTATATAAAATAAGAAATAATAGGCCTAGTACAGGTCTACTCTATAAATTTATCGTGCTCCATGTTTTACGAAAATTTACTTAAGAGCATTTAAAAACGAAAAGTTTTAATAAGATCAATAGGCCCTATTAATAAGTTGAGTATGATAAAAGCCACATATGAATGATGTAGCTTCCATTAAAAGTTCTCATCTTATGAGCCAAAGCTACCATCTCGAGATTTATCATCCAGTACCAATATTAGCTGGCTAAGAAGGCTCTCAAAATCCTGTAATTGACTTGAAGAAAATCCGGCCATCATAGACTTGGTGTCGGGCCCTACGGTGCTGTTGGTGCAAAGCTTTACGCAATCACGACCTGATTTGGTGATTGTTATATCGTGCTTCCGGCCATCCATGATGTTTTTCTTTTTTTTAATTAGCTTCTTTGCAAGTAGTAGCTCCAGAATTCGCGTTGTGTTAGCTTTGGTTTGCCCAACTAATTCGGAGAGTACACCGGGGGAGGATGTGCCTTCGTCGCATACATCCAGAACAGCCAGTGTGTGGTATTCGCTTGCGCTGATTGAATATGTAGAAAGCATTCTCGTAAAGCAGCTATCAAGTAGTCTATCCGCTAACCTTAATAGGAGAAGGGGTTTAATCTCTTTACTTGGATACCCTTCTAGCTCAGCAGTCAATCTGTCTGAGCTTCTGTTTACATCGATTATTCGTTGTCTACCATTCATTAGTCTAATTAACCCTAAAAATGGCATAATAATACCCCTATTGTCTTTGATAGTACAATAGCGGTACTATTTTTTGCCATGTGCTTAAGTGAGGTATTCCCTCCGTTGCCGGCTACGATAGGGTTGCTTATGTGCTTTGAGCGCTGTGCTGGGCTCCCCTGGGTTTGCTGGTCGTTGACGTTCTCGGTTCATAGGGCGTCATAATAGTGAAATGATGTCTATGAATCACACGATTGGGGTGAGGTTTATTGCTTGCGCTCATCTATTAAAACTGCCAGTTCAATTTCAAGCCAACGATATCCCGCGGTGCTTTATAATCTGCTGTGCCAAAATCAACATGAAATCGGCCATAGTTGTATTCTGTTCCTTCAAGGTTCTTTCCGTATAGCGTGATGCGTAAATTTTCCGGCGCATAAAAATAGCTGATCCTCGCATTCAATACCGTATAGGCATCCTCTATGCTTTTCTCGGAATTTTGTGCAAGATAATAGAACCCTGAGTTATAGTAGTAATCTGCGCCAATTTCCAATGTCCCACCGGGAACTTCCGTGGTTTTTGATATCCCTATGGTCCCTGTTGTGTCTGGTGCTCGGGAAATTTCATTCCCTGAAAAATCGTTGCCGGTCGATAATAGGCCTGTATTTTTGTCAAACCCGCTGCCATTAAGATATTCAGTATATTCTTTCGTGGTCAGCATAGTGCCGTTAGCAATAAGCACCAAATTGTCGATTACTCTGGGGAGCAGTAACGTCTGAAACTCAAATTCAAAACCCTCTATCGCAGCTCCCCCCGCGTTCTCTTGGGTAACTGCACCGCCTTGAAGTAAGGAGACGAATTGAACCTGAAGGTTCTCAATGTCGTATTTAAAGTAAGCAAGATTGAAGACTGACCCGGGGCCGAAGGGCGATGTTTTTAAACCAACTTCGATAGCCTCCATCTCCTCTGGTAAGATCATTTCTGGCGGATCATAAATATTGATTAAGTTAAATTGAGTGCCCTTAATCGACTGCTGCGCACTTATATACAACATTGTATCTTCCAAGAATTGTGGGCGGTACTCTAGGCCAATTTTAGGTTTGGTGCTTGTCACCTTATCTGCAATATTTTCGTATTTCTGAATGTATACAACAGGGTCAACATTGGAGTCGCCTAGCGCGGAACTGGATTCGTCAAGTGTTCTTGTCTCCTCTTGATATCGTACGCCGAGGGTCAATGTATAGGCATCGAAAAAGTCAATTGAGGTTTGAGCGTAAAGTGCATGAGAATCCAGTGTGTTTCGTCCTACTAGGCGTACTGCGCCAGAAGGAACACCAACGCCGAGTAGGGGCTGCAAAAGCGCATCTAACGCTTGAACAAAGCCTGTAGGTAAACTGATCGATGAATTTTGTACCCCGGTAGAAAGATCTATGCCCGCCAGGCCGAGAAATACTGGATCAAGTGCGGATACCCAGTTCACCCAATAATAACCAAGATTGTAGCGAACGTTACTGCCAGCCCACCCGTCGCTCGTCGATATCATTTGCAGCTCAGCAGTCTCCACTTCGTTCACCGCGCCGTTACTGGTGCCAAAGTATGCTACGGATTGTGGCGCACCGTCAAAATCAATAAACAGGCCCATAGGGCTACCGTCTTGGCGGCTCATTAGAAACTTGTAGTCGTGATTGTCGCCGCTCCATATTCCGGTAAAACTCATTATTTTATTGTTTGCGTGAAAATACACAGGGACGTCATTCTCAACGGTGTATCCTGTTTGCGGTGTTATACCGACTGTCTGAGCCAATAGGCTTGGTTCAGAATTTCCTTGTAAGCCAGATGATGTGCCTTGCTCAAGGGACTGCATATACGAAAATGCGAGCTCTAACTCGTCAACAGGGGTCCATAATAGCTTTATGCGCATGGCTTGTGATGAGACTTGAGGTAGTTTCTCTCCGCCCCCCCTTGATTCCTTGTTATACCAGTGGTCACCGGATTTATAGGAGGTAGAGATCGACATGGCTAATGAGTCGGCAAGTGGGTAGGAGAAATATGCTTTGGTCAAGACTGTATTTAACGAGTCGTAGCCCGTTTCAAGTTGAGCTTCCGGTTCCGTTAAAGAGGGTGATTTTGTCATTATATTTATTGCGCCACCATTAGCGCCGCGCCCAAATAGCGTACCCTGGGGGCCCTTAAGCACCTCTATTTGCTCAATGCCAAAAAGTTCCTGGTTTTGTCCAACTGCAAATGGCAAATAGACGCCATCTAGGTAGGTCGCGACGTTGGGGTCGCCCATTAAAAAGGTGTCTGAGCCAACACCCCTGATATAGATAATTCCGAAACCGGACGTTTCGGTATAATTCATGCCCGGCGCAACCAATTGCAGGTCTGCAATTGAGGTAATGCCCATCGCCTCGAGCCTGTTCTCAGAGAATGCTTGTACTGAAATGGGGATATCTTGCATTTTCTCTTCACGCTTTTGCGCAACAACCATAACCTCTTCAATCATTCTGTTGGAGGCTTTGTATTCATCAGCGTTTATGTGGCTAACAATGCAAAAAAACCAAATAATTGAGGACGTGCAATAGCGGAAGAATTTTTTCTCTGTCATTAGTTAACTCCTGTTATTTAATTATGAGCAACTTTCTTACTTCATAGGTGATATTTCCTAATTCCCGTTGTTGTTATGACGGTATTAGAATAGTTATTTAATTTTAGTATACCGATAGTACACATATTTACTATTAACAATTATTAAATTATTTTAATCTCTTTTGGCAAGGTTGATGGTAGCGGGTTAGCTGCATTTTTAAATGTAACGCATGGCCAACTCCGCTTCCGTTTAGCGCGAAGTTTGGTTGGTAGTGGGTAAGTTGGATTTCCATTCTTGCCTCTTGAGTGGCATTGGCGCGGCATTTTCTTCAGCTATAACGGCGAGCGAAACAGTCGTACCTGCGTTTCAATAAACTATTTTTCAGGATTTTTTCTTGTTATTCTGGCGTTTTACTTTGATAAAGGCCGGTGGGCTCACGCGTTATTCTGAGTAGAGAGAATAGCGTGGGTGTAATTGCAAATTTTAAGTGCTATATAGTAGTTCCATTGTTGTCGCGCCTGTGGTGTAAGGCATTTTTCGAGAAGTTAAAGGCCCCTGAAGGGGCAGGCATCAAAGAAAACTGCCTAGTATCATCGTGACAAGTTCCTATGTGGATTAGGGGCTTGATAACGCCTTTAAAAACGCAAATGAAGGTGACGGTTTTCTTCTTATGCCGTTCATATTTCATTCTAAGTTATTTTCCGCAAAAAAATCCCGTCAATCTGTTTTGTTGTGCCGAGGTGCTTAGATTACTTTGTGCTTACAGGTAAAATTCTCCGGTTTCTTTTTTTTGTGCGCAATACTAAAGGTGCTGGAGCATCTTTAGTATTGCGGTGTTTTAAAATATCTAAATATGGCGTCTTGCGATAATTTTAGTTATCAATTAAGTCTGTTAAATCGAGTTTCGTCTATCCTGCTGTTGACGTAAGGATCTAGTTGGCTAAGAGTTTCTAAATTTTGCAGGATCTGATAGGGAACGTCGGTTGACATTTTGTTGATTATCCAACTTGGGATTGGGCCGCCTGGTTCTGAGTGGGCAGTAAACTCAATCTTAATAGTTCCTGTCTCCGATGGAGTTAAGCGCCACTGTTGTCGGAAGGTTGTCATGCGAATTAAGTTTTCCTTCAGTGGTGTACCTGCGCAGGCCAAGTCAATAATGGTAATTATTGAGGTCTCGTTATCAAGATTAAGTTCGCGGCAAATCGATATGTCGCGATCTTTAACTGGCCAAGGCATCGCTATGTGGTTGTACACTCGATAGCGGCCATTGTTCCTGGGGCCCTCGGTTCTGGCTTCGGCAATAATGCTGTTCAAGCGAGCGGAGTTGGGAATGTCTTCGATAACTGCAACAACCGAGCCAATGCTGGATGTAAACTGTGTTGTAGCTTTTATCTCTCGCACTTCAGAGCCAGGGTATTCCCGGCTATAGATGTTAATGCCATCTGCCGTCTTTTCTAGTCGCCATTCGTCACTTGCGGAGTGTGACGTTATAGGGCTCGTAGATAGCAGCATGGCAACGGCTAAAATTAAACAGCGTTTATTCGCAAGCATAGCGCCTTCTGATTTTATTGTGGTCGAATGGGGCAAGGCAATGGCGTTTAATCTTTATTGCTGTGATTACAATGAAGGCAGAAGTTGAGGCAGTGGTGCTGACACTAGGGGCACTGCTGGAATTCCCAGTGCTGGGTTCAGAATGGTCCCGCCAGACAAAATATATTCAGCGATGGTTAGTGGCTCGTCCAGTAAAACGCTAACGATCGGGGCTAGTCCTTCTGCAGTCGGGACCACTAGATTTTCAACTATACCCAGCGTATCGCCGAGATTGAAGACGGCGCTGGTTCCGAGCTGCGCTAGCGCTCCAACTGGAGCAAGTGGTGTTCCGGCAACACCTGGAATTATTAAGGCTGGAATATTTCCTAGTGGCTCTGTGGCCGCGTTTAATACATCAAAAGTAAGTTCAACTGCAGTTCTGGGTGAAAGTGCGTCCAGTCCAATTTGGTTGTTCTCGAAAGAAGGTATGCTAGGCGTTTGAGCAAAGCTCCAAGATGAAAGAATTAATAGTAGTGCGGCAGGCGTGTATTTAATCATGTCGGTGCGTCCTCATTAAATAGTTTTTATATAGTACATAGGTATACTATAGGGGGAGTGGGATTCATATTCAATAGCTGACTTCGAATATTTGTTTTTCCAGGGCGTGGGTTGTGCGAGTTTTTCTACCACCTAAATAAAGCTGCTTTACACCGTTTTTCGTGGTTGGTGTGTTGATTGAGTGCTGCGTCGATAAATTTTCCTATGAGTACGCTAGTCGATACGCGCAGGTGGTTGATTTTAAAGGAGAGAGTGTGCGTCGCAATGGGAGGGGTTTTTGGCGGGCAATGATGGGAGTTTTCTTTGATGTTGGGCTTGCGCCTTAATGTATGTGTGCCGTCACTGAGCCGGTATGTCTTATTACTGCCCTACAAATAGTCGTAGTAAGTGATGCTGTGGATGATTTAAATTGTTGGAAAGCATTGGCGGGAAACCTCTAGGCTAGCTAGGGTGTCACGTCGCTCAAATAAATTGAGTTGAAGAAAGAAATTCTGTGTTGGTGGCTGTGATCGAATTGGCTGCTAATCATGACTGTCGACCAGCAGTAAATAGCGGAAAATACCTATATCGTCATGAATATTGACGAAATCGGGGTTTAATTCGTTATGGTCGACGTCGCCATGAGCTTTTGTCGCCCCTTTGGTGCCTCGGAATTGTGCCGGGGAAGCATTGGCAGGAAAAAGGGGGATCGTCGAGGCGTCCAAGGGGAGTGGCTTATTTCCGCAGCGAAATCTATCCGTTGGCGCCAGGCCTTGGTGACTAAAGCAGTTTGTGGAGTCGCGCATTTTGCTGCGTATAAGGTTGGTTATCGTTCAGGCGCAAGCTGGAGTGATCCGAAAGCTGTGCTAGGCTCAGCGCGAAATTTTCCTTAGTTTGTGGTCCTCGCGGTGCCGTTTGGTGAGGGTTTCAAATTCATGTGTCGATACCGGGTTCAGCAGTTGAGGCAATACCGTGCTATGTTGTGATCAGATTTGAGGCTGCCTTTCTGTAAGGTTTTGTCGCGCGCCTATTGTAATAAGGTAATGAAATTCAAGAATTTTTATGCCGGATAGACGGGGTGGCAATGGTCTGGTTTTGGATCGAAGTGAGGCTGCCTAATAATTATATAAAAGGTGAAATGAATTATTATGTGGCTATAGGATTTTTATATTTTCGTGGTATTAATATAGGTATACAGCATGATAGAAAAAAAGAGCTCGGTCGAATATACGCAGATTCGTTATGAGTTGCCTGAGCCGGAAATTGCACGGATTGTTATGGCGCGGCCAGATACGCGGAACGCTCAAAGTTTAAAGATGCTATACGAGATTAATCATGCTTTTGATGTTGCGGCGAAATCTTCGAGCATTAAGGTGATTATTCTTGCTGGCGACGGCCCGCATTTTTCCTCGGGCCACGATCTTACGGAAGAGCGGAATCCGCTGGATTATGATCTTGTGGTGCAGGCTGCGGGGCACCATGAGCCTGGCGCAGCGGGAATGTATGCAGGTGAGGAGGAGTATTTTACCGGCTTGCATTGGAAATGGCGTAATATCGCCAAGCCCACCATTGCGCAGGTACAGGGTAGGGCTATGGCTGGCGGTATGATGATCGCGATGCCAATGGATATTATCGTTGCGTCCGAAGACGCTCAATTTTCTGATCCCGTGGTGGCGTTTGGTGTTAATGGGCATGAGTATTTTCTCCACGCTTGGGATTTAGGTCCCCGTAAAGCCAAGGAAATGTTATTTACGGGTGAAACTCTGACGGCGCAAGAGTGTAAAGAGCTGGGGATGGTTAATCATGTAGTCCCTATTGAAGAACTCGAAGATGCGACCCTCAACTTGGCTCGCAGAATAGCATCTCGTCCAGCAATCGGTCTAAAACTGGCAAAGCAAGCGGTCAATTTTAGTATGGACGTACAGGGCCAGCACCAGGCGCTAACGGGAGCGTTGGCTATGCATCATATTGGTCATGCCCACGCGCGGGTGCAGTACGGATATCCGGTGGATCCGAATGGGGCGGCAGTTATCAAAAACGACGCTAAAGTCGCGATGAAAGTAAATGACGATACGTGTTCTTAGGCATTATCGTAATAATTAAGCGTTGTGAGCTGCGCTGTTAATGGCTGTTGAGGCTAAATGTCCTTGTTTATCTAGGGCGATAGCGGCTCCGAAAGCGTTTTGGGCTATGGGTAGTTACCGATTTAAATACCTTAGAAAAAAAGCTGATATCCCGATAGCCAACATTGATGCTGATAGTTTTAATATTCTCGTCACTGTTAATTAAGCGATGCTTAGCCGCCTCTACTCGCAAGCGTTGGAGGTAGCGTGTGGGCTTTTCGCCCGTAGCGCGTTCAAAACGCCGCAAGAACGTACTTTTGCTCATGCCGGCGTTTTCTGCTAAAGCCTGAAATGAAACCGTTTCGGCAAAGTGTCTATCGAGCCAGTCTTGAACATGGTGCACATTCTCATCGCGATGGTGGCGGAACCCCGCCATATTAAACAGTGTTAAATCATAATCTCGTCGGTTATCAAAAGTGATATCCCTCGCCAAGGCGCTGGCCATCTCGGTCCCGCAAGCTCGTTCAACCAAATGCACGGCTAGATCCATCCCTGCATTCTGGCCATTGGATGTATACAACCCCGCGTCTTCCACTAGGCCTTGTTGTTCCAGCCATTCAACATTGGGGAAACGTTGCTTGAATACAGGAATATGGCGCCAATACGCAGTTGCTCGACGCCCCTGCAGGAGTCCCGCGTGCGCCACCCAAAAAGCGCCGCTGTTTACGCTGGCAATCAGCGCGCCGGACTCATATTGTCGCTGCAACCAATGGGCAATTTGCGGGTGTACCTGAAGCGAGCGATCAAAATCGCCCCAGAAATGCGGTAGCACCACCCAATCATAGCAAATGCTATCCATCATGGTTGAGTCACCGGTAAAACGTTTGCCACAGTACGACACAATGCTCTGTTCAGTGGGGGTGACAATATGCCAGCTAAACGTGCCGGTAAGCTGTCGTAAATTCACGCTTTGCAAAACATCGGCCGTGGGGTACAGGGTGGAGGCCCAAACTCCCTCATAAGCCGCCAATGCAACGCGTATACCGAAAGGTTCCATTTCCTTTCCCTCTATCTCAATAAAAATGACACATTTGCCATATAACCTGATACTTTACGCCAAAGATTATCCTATTGGAACGCGCTAGACTGACTGGCTACATTAATAACTTTGAGAACATCGCTATGGATATTCAATTTTCTGACGCAGACCTCGCTTTCCGCGATCAGGTCCGCGACTTTTTCAAGGAGCACTTTACCGATGAGCTCGCGGCGCGCCTTGCCAACCCCAAAA
The DNA here is from genome assembly GCF_041584495.1 of Zhongshania sp. Lineage (GTDB taxonomy): Bacteria > Pseudomonadota > Gammaproteobacteria > Pseudomonadales > Spongiibacteraceae > Spongiibacter. The sequence continues at coordinate 3,624 of NZ_JBFHDY010000009.1, read as the reverse complement.
CATTTAAAGACGCCATTATTGAATGGCAGAAAGTTCTAGCGAACAAGGGCTGGATCGCGCCCAACTGGCCGGTAGAGCACGGCGGTACTAATTGGTCTACTGCCCAAGAATACCTCTATGAGCGCGAGCGCGCGGTGGCAGGCGTCCCCGATGTTTTGCCCTTTGGTTTAAAAATGGTCGGCCAGGTTATTCTTGCCTTCGGTAACGAAGAGCAAAAGCAAAAGTTTTTACCCCGCATTTACAGTAGCGATGACTGGTGGTGCCAAGGGTACTCAGAGCCCGGTGCTGGGTCTGATTTGGCCGCACTTAAAACCCGGGCGGTGCGCGACGGTGACGACTACATTGTCAATGGCGCAAAGATCTGGACCACCTACGCCCAGTATGCTGACTGGATTTTCTGCTTGGTGCGCACTGATCCCGAAGGTAAAAAGCAAAGTGGTATCAGCTTCCTGTTGATCGACATGAGCACGCCGGGTATTACTGTCAACAAGATCGAATCCATTGATAACTATCACTCGCTGAATGAGGTGGTGTTTGACAATGTGCGGGTACCGGTTGCAAACCGCATTGGCGAAGAAAATAAAGGCTGGACCTACGCCAAATTCCTGCTGGCCCATGAGCGTACGGCCATTGCTGAGGTGGCTAAATCTGGCCGATTCTTGAGCGAGCTCAAAGCCATTGCCAATACAGAAATTAGCGGCGGTAAAAGCTTGATGGAAGACACAATGATCCAGCAGCGTTTCGCCAATATTGAAATTGAACTGATGGCCTTGGAATATACGGAGCTACGGGTATTGTCTGGCTTCGCCGAAGGTAAAGGTCCTGGCCCTGAGTCGTCATTACTTAAACTCAAGGGAACTGAGATACAGCAAGCGATCCAGCAGCTGCGTATGGATCTGGCTGGGTACTACAGCGGCGTGCTACAGGGTGAGCTGAGCAGCAGCGAGCTGGGTCACGAGTTTGGCGATCGCGCCCGACGCGAGTACATGTATGGCCGCGCTGCCACAATTTATGGCGGTTCAAATGAAGTTCAGAAAAATATTACCGCTAAAGTGGTGCTGGGCTTATAACGCCAAACGACACCGAGATATGGACACAGTAATGCGCGCGCAGTTTAGTTATAAAAAGGTAATCGCCGCTGCGTTTGCCACTGCCGTTGCGACGCTGTCCGGAGTGGTCTTTCCTGCGGCGTAACATAGCCGCGTTGCGAAAATACGATTAATAGAGAGCGCCTTATGAATTTTAATCTTTCTGAAGAACAAGCCATGATCAAAGACAGTGTCGCGCGCTTTATTGCCGACGGCTACGACTTTGACCAGCGCACTAAAAATGTCGCGATGGAGCACGGCTTTAATCCAAGCAACTGGCAAACCTTTGCTGAATTAGGTTGGCTGTCTATTCCTTTTCCAAGCGCCTTCGGTGGCTTTGGTGGCAGTGCCGTTGATACCATGGTAATTATGGAAGAGTTTGGCAAGGGGCTGGTGGCAGAGCCTTATGTTGCTACCGTGTTGCTTTTTGGTGGTTTACTGGCTCGCAGTGGTGATGGCGAAATCCAGCAAGAATTGATTGCCAGTATCATCGACGGAAGCCTCCAGGGCGGCTTCGCCTATCATGAGCGCCAAAGCCGATTTGAGCTGAGCGATGTTAAGACCACGGCGGTAGCCGATGGCGACCGGTATCGCCTAACCGGCGAAAAAACCGTCGTCTTTAACGGTGCAGCCGCCAACAAATTAATTGTCTCTGCCCGCACTGCTGGTGATCAATGCGACGAGAATGGTATTAGTCTGTTCCTGATCGACACCGAGGCGGATGGGGTTAGTGTTACCGCTTACCCAATGATGGATGGTCAGCAAGCTGCGAACATTTCTCTGAACAACGTGGGCGATGCGCAGTTAATTGGCGAGCTGCACCAAGGTTTTGGCTTGATGCAAACTGTTGTAAGCGACGCCATGCTGGCACTTTGCGCAGAGGCTCAGGGTATTATGCAAAAGTTAACCGAAACGACCGTTGAGTACAGTAAAACGCGTAAGCAATTTGGTACTGTCATTGGCAGTTTTCAAGCCTTGCAGCACCGTATGGTCGATATGTTTGTAGCTGGAGAGCAGGCTCGTTCGTTGCTGTTCCGTGCTGTGTGTTCCGCAAGCGCCAATAGTCAATATGCAAATAAAGACCTGTTAGCTCTGAAGGTAATGATTGGTAGGGCTGGCAAGCTTATTGGTGGTGAAGCTATTCAATTGCATGGCGGCATGGGCATCACCGATGAGCTGAGTGTGGGGCACTATGTCAAGAGATTGATGATGATTAACACTACTTTTGGTGACGCCGATTATAATCAGAGAAAATTCATAAAGTTATCGGCCGAGCTTGACTAGCAGTGCATGAGCTGCTGCTGTAGTTAGTGAAGGTTTTCGGAGTGCCGGAAGCGGGGTTGTTCCTCATATGCGTTGTGATAGCGCTTAAGGTGATGGCGGCGATTCGTGTTTCGCCAGGCCGCGGTAGCGCAGCTTGCTATACCCTACCTGCTGTTTGATTGTATCGAACGGGTGTTCAGCCTTGGCGCGAACACCCGCCTTTATGTGCTCTAATAATGTCGGTAGACCGTTTGCCAATTTGGCACGAGTGCTTGGCTATAAGGCGCTACGCCAATCAACCTCGTGTTCTTTAAGCTCCTCACGCTTGTAAATACCGGTATAAGCCGCACCGTCCCAAACACGTTGTTCTTCGCCGTGTAATAATGTCTCCGTAGCGATGATGCCATGGCCTATTTGCGGTCGTTATCGTTACGTTGTGGATAAGGCCGGGGGTACCTTCACCCCAATGTCCATCTTCATGCCAAAGTGCCATTGATTGCCTTTCTTGGTCTGATGCATCTCGGGGTCTCGCTTCCCGTCTTGATTGTTAGGTTGAGTTTGGCGCGGCAATAGTGGTGGCATCCACAGTGGTGCCTTCTCGCATTAGCAAGTCTTGCTGGTTAAGCTGAGTCTTCGCTGTGTTGAAAATGGCTTGGACCACCTGAATCTTGGTGTCAAGGTATCTATTGATGGGTTGGTTTGGGTGGCAATGTTTAATATGAGCTCTGGTGTTGTGGTTATCTACTCGTTAGTAGCGTGGTGAGTGTTTGTGCTCAGTGGTTTTTCGTAAATTCACTATTTGCAGCAGAAATTCGGAATTCATTATATAGTCCTGTGGGAATTTAGCTTAAGAGTGTTGGTGCCTAGCCGAGCTTAAATTTTTGTTGTGGGGTATTGTTCATTGATGTACTATTCCTGTTATATTTGAATAATATTAATTTGTCGGGGTTATTTCGTTATGTCTTCGAGGTTGATGGATAAGGGTATTTATCGGGTTCGTGATGGTTCTGTGGCTTTGCTAGGGAGCAAAGACGGGAATACCGGTGATGTGGTTTTTCCTGCGGTAGTTGGTGCTCAGTCCGGCGAGGAGGGTCTCGTTGAAATTTCTGGCGTTGGTCGTTTGTGGACTTATACCGTTCAGCGGTTTAAGCCAAAGTTCCCGTTTGATGATGGGCAGCCAGATGCAGAGTTTGTGCCTTATGTTGTCGGCTATGTGTCGTTTGAAGAGAGCGGCATTATCGTTGAGGGGCGAATAGTCAATGCCGCACCTGAT